>JAQVDF010000340.1 GCA_028698405.1 Phenylobacterium sp.
CCAGCGGCTCGTTCTTCCAGCGCTCGTAGAAGTGGGCCAGCGCCTCTTCGAAGGCCGCTCCGCCGATCAGCATCAGCGCCGAGAGCCCGCCCATGGCGTCGGTCATGTTGGACGCCCCTTCGTAGTGGCCGCGGGCCAAGTCCACGATCTCCGAGCGCGGGTTGGCGGCCAGCAGTTCGAGCGCGGCATTGCGCAGGGCCCGGCGACCGGCGCTGACCGCGTCCGGCGAGAAGTCGCCCAGCTGCTGCAGGCCGATATGCAGCCGCTTCAGCTCCTCATCCAGATGCAGGGAGAGCCGCGTGCGCAGGCTCTCGCGGGCCTCGTGGATGGCGGCCGGGTCGGCCGGCTGGCCGGCCAGCGCCAGCTCCTGCTCGCTCGGCAGCGCCAGCAGCAGCGCCTTGAAGGCCGGCTCGGAAGCCTGGTCGGTGAGCGCCCGGCCCACCGCCTCGGCGAACCGCTCCTCTCCGACCTCGTTGGGCTTGCCGGCCGCGCGGGCCAGCATCAGGTCCCGGGCCAGGTCCTGGCCGGCCTCCCAGCGGTTGAACAGGTCCGGATCGGAGGCCAGCAGGACGTAGCGGTCCTTGGGTTCGGCGTCGGTGGTCAGGGTCATGGGGGCCGAGAAGCCGCGCAGGGCCGAGACCACCGGCGGGCGGTCGACGCCGGTGAGGACGACCTTGGCGGACGCCTCCTTCAGGACGATCAGCGTCTCGTCCATCGCCTTGCCGTCGCGCTCGAAGGCCAGGGTGCGGCCTTCGGCGTCCAGCAGCCCCACGGCCACCGGGACGGGCAGCGGGCGCTTGTTCGGCTGGCCGGGCGTCGCGGGCGTCTGCTGGGTGAGCTCCAGCTCCAGCGTGCGGGCGGCGGCGTCATAGCGGCGCCTGACCGTCACCTTCGGCGTGCCGGCCTGCTCGTACCAGGCGAAGAAGTCGGAGAGGTCCTGGCCGGACGCCTCCTCGAAGCAGCGGATGAACTCCTCGACGGTGGTGGCGTGGCCGTCCCAGCGCTCGAAGTAGAGGTCCATGCCGGCCCGGAACGCCTCGGCCCCGATCAGGGTTTTCAGCATCCGGATCACCTCCGCGCCCTTCTCGTAGATGGTCGCGGTGTAGAAGTTGTCGATCTTCAGATAGCTGGACGGGCGCACCGGGTGGGCGAGGGGGCCCTGATCCTCGGGGAACTGGCGGGCGCGCAACTGCTTGACATCCTTGATCCGCTGCACCGCCTCGCCGCGCATGTCGGCCGAGAAGCTCTGGTCGCGGAAGACCGTCAGACCCTCCTTCAGGCACAGCTGGAACCAGTCGCGGCAGGTGATCCGGTCGCCGGTCCAGTTGTGGAAGTATTCGTGGGCCACCACGCTCTCGATCCGCTCGTAGTCGAGGTCCGTGGCGGTGGCCGGGTCCGCCAGGAGCAGGCTGGAGTTGAAGATGTTCAACCCCTTGTTTTCCATGGCCCCGAAGTTGAAGTCGCGAACGGCGACGATCATGAACAGGTCGAGGTCGTATTCGCGCCCGAACGTCTCCTCGTCCCACTTCATCGACCGCTTCAGCGCGTCCATGGCGTAGGCCGCGCGCGGCGCCATGCCCGGATCGACGTAGATCTTCAGCTCGACCTTGCGGCCGCTCATGGTGACGATGGAGTCCTCGAGCACGTCGAGCTCGCCGGCCACCAGGGCGAACAGGTAGCAGGGTTTGGGGAAGGGGTCGTTCCAGACCGCGTAATGCCGCCCGTTCGGCAGCTCGCCGGCCTCGATCAGGTTGCCGTTCGAGAGCAGCCGCTGGAAGGCCTTGTCGGCCTCGATCCTGACCGTGAATCGCGACAGCACGTCGGGCCGGTCGGGGAACCAGGTGATCTTGCGGAAGCCCTCGGCCTCGCACTGGGTGCAGAAGCGGCCGCCCGACATGTAGAGGCCTTCCAGGTGGGTGTTGGCCTGCGGGTCGATCTCCACCTCGGTCTCCAGGGTGAAGACGTCCGGCACGTTCGGAATGGTGAGGAACTCGGCGTCGATGGTCCGTTCGCCATCGCCCAGAACCTTGCCGTTCAGCGCCACCGAGATCGGCTTCAGCCGCTCCCCGTTCAGAATCAGCGGTTCGGCGTGGTCGCCGTTGCGGCGGACGTCCAGGCTCGCCTTCACGCGCGTGGCGTTCGGGGAGAGGTCGAAGGCCAACCGGATCTCGTCGATCAGGTAGGCGGGCGGGCGGTAGTCGGCGAGGCGGATCGGCTGAGGGGTCTCGGTGCGCATGTCACACGATGTAACGGGCCGGCTCGCGCCCTTCCAGGGTCGCAGTCGCGAAAAGCGTTGACCGAACATCGTTCAAACAAATGTTTGAGCCAGATCAAGGCCACGTTTGCGGAACGCGAGCATCTCCCCTGTCGAACGGCGTCGAAGCGCCGCTTGAATGAGGGGACAGAACTATGAAGACGGCAATGGCGCTCGCCGCCGTCGCGGCGCTCGGCGTCTGCGGCGCGGCCCAGGCGCAAGATTATCAGCCGAAGGCCAAGGGCTCGCTGATCCTGAACGTACGGGCCACGGGCGTGTCGCCGGCGGGCGACGATCCGATCGTCACGGCGGCCGGCGCGGCCTCGGGCCTGAAGGCCCACGTCGAGGACGACATCATGCCGACCCTCGGTCTGACCTACTTCCTGACCGACAACATCGCGGTCGAAGCCATCGCCGGGACCACCCAGCACGAGGTGCGGGCGCAAGGGCCGGGCGTCGACGTCGCCGTGCACGAGACCTGGGTGCTGCCGCCGGTGGTGTCGCTGCAGTACCACTTCGCGCCGCAGGCCAAGGTCAGCCCCTACGTCGGCGCAGGCGTGAACTACATGATCTTCTACAGCGGCGAGAACAAGAACGGCTTCGACGTCGATATCGACGACGGCTTCGGCCTAGCGCTGCAGGCCGGCGTGGATGTGGCCCTGAAGGACCGCTGGCAGCTCAACGTGGACGTCAAGAAGGTGTTCTTCGAGACCGACGCCAGCGTCAACGGCGGGGCCATGAAGTCGGAAGTCACCCTCGACCCGTGGGTGATCTCGGCCGGCATCGGTTACCGCTTCTAGCCTGCCGTCCGTCCTCCTCCTTCCCACGGGGGCGGACGCAGCGAAGCGAAGCGGTCGGGTGGGAGAGCGGCGGAAACCGTGGCGAAAGTCGAGCAGCGCCCGGGGTCCGCAGGCCCTTCCACCCGGTCATCGTTCTGATCGCGAGCCCCCCTCTCCCCCGGAAGAGGGGGGGGTTTTGTAAGGGGCTACTCCGCCGCGTGGCGGATGCCGTCGGTCGCGGGCGGG
>JAQVDF010000341.1 GCA_028698405.1 Phenylobacterium sp.
ATCCGTCCCGCGCTCAGCCGTAGCCTGCTCGGCGTCCAGGTCTGCCGGGGCCGGCGCACGCGCGCAGACCGGCGAGGCGAGCGGCAGCGGGTCGATCCAGAACCCCTCGACCGCCTCGATCTGCCCACCCTCGGCGGCGGAGGCGACCAGCGGCTCGTCGCGCCAGCTCTGCGGTCTCGCCGTCAGAGTCACAGCGCCCTGAACCGTGTCGTAGTTGTAGGTGAGATGGGCGCCCGACGCCGCGCCCAGCGCCTCGGGGCACCGCACCGGCAGCACGACCTGGAAACGCTGGCCGGCGATGGCCGGCGCGCGCTCGCCCCCGACTGCGCTCAGTGGCGGAAGCAGGGCGGCCTTGGCGGCGGCGGCCAGATCCTCGCGGCTCAGGGCTTCGACGATCGGCGCGGGCGGGGCCGGCGCTGGTACTGGGGCGGGCGGCGGAGCCGCGATGTCGTCGGCATCGCCCGGGCGCGCAAGCCAGATCGCGAGGCCGGCGAGGGCCAGCAGGGCGAATGAGGCGGCGAGCCAGGCGAGACGACGGCGCAGCGCGCTGCGGTCGGGTGAGGCCATCGCCTCACGATAGCAGAGGTTTTCGCGTAGGGGCGCCCCGACATTCAAGCTTGACGCAGGCCGCTTTCGCCGTTCGATGGCGGCATGAACTTCGACCAGGTCGCCGCACTCTCCGTGCTGGTCGCGGTGATCGCGGCCCTGGTCTGGGGCCGCCTGCGCGCGGACGTGGTTGCGCTGACCGGCGCGGCGGCTCTGCTGGCGACCGGCACCATCCGTCCGGTGGAGGTGCAGGCGGCCTTCGCCAGCCCGGCCCTCATCGCCCTCGCCTCGCTGTTCGTGATCGCCTACGCGATGGAGCTGTCGGGTCTGCTCGACTTTTTCATACGCAAGGGCACGGAGCTCGGCCGCCGGCTGGGGGCGCTGGGGGTGTGGCTGGTGATCTTCTTCTGCGGCGCGGCGTCGGCCTTCCTGAACAACACCCCGATCGTGGTGCTCTCCGCCCCGGTGGTCCGGGACGTGGCGACCTCCCTGAAGCTGTCGCCGCGCCGGTTCCTGATCCCGCTGTCCTACGCGGCCGTGCTCGGCGGTTGCTGCACCCTGATCGGCACCTCGACCAATCTGCTGGTCAACGACATGGCGCGGGCGGCGGGCCAGCCGACCTTCAGCATGTTCGAGATCACCGGGGTCGGCGTGGCGGTCGCGCTGAGCGGCGGGGCCTTCATGTTCCTGTTCGGCGGGCGGCTGCTCGACGGCCGCAAACCGTCGGAGGAGCCGGCGCCGACCGTCGACGCAGGACTGATGGAGGCCGCCGACACCGCCACGGTCGGCCATGCCGAGGTGTTCACCCAGCGCCGGCCGCTCAGGCCCCTGAAGGCCTTCGTATCGCTGGCGGTTTTCGTCGGCGTGGTGGTGGCCGCGACGCTCGGCTGGGCGCCGATCGCCGCGGCGGCCTTCGCCGGCGCGGTCGTTCTGATCCTCGCCCGGGTGATCAGCGCCGAGGAGGCCTACGCGGGCCTGCGCCCGGAGATCCTGCTGCTGATCGCCGGCATGGTGGTGGTGGGCCTGTCGCTGGAGGTCACGGGCCTCGCCGCCGTCGCCACCGACGGGCTGCTGGACTGGGTGAGGCCGCTGGGCCCGTTCGGGGCGCTGGTGATCCTCTACGGCGTCACCCTGTTCCTGACCGAGGCGCTGTCCAACGCCACCGTGGCGGTGCTGGTCACGCCCGTGGCCGTGGCGCTCGGCGAGAGCCTGGGCGTGGATCCGCGGCCGTTCATCGTGGCGGTGATGATCGCCGCCAGCGCCGCCTTCGCCACGCCGTTCGGCTACCAGACCAACGTGCTGGTCTACCAACTGGGCGGCTACAACTACACCGACTTCCTGAAGGTCGGGCTGCCTCTGAACCTGGTCACCTGGGCCGCGGCGATGGCGGCAATTCCGGTGTTCTTCCCCTTCTGACCGACGGCCTCACACCTCGGGCTCGGACCGCTCCAGCCACTCGTCCAGCACCCGCAGGATCTGGTCGGCCGGCGCGCAGCCGCGGGTCACGACGCCATAGACGCCGGCCTCGTTGGGCCCGCCCACCAGGGTCGGGAAGCCGGTCACCCCGGCGTTCTGGCTGAGTGCGTAGTCGCCCCAGGTCTCGCGCATCAGCCGCTCGTCGGACAGCGCCTGCTGCACCCCGTCGGCGGGCAGGCCGAACTCGGCGGCGAGCTCGGCAAGCACCGGATAGGAAGTCACGTCCCGCGCCTCCGCGTAGAACGCCCGCTGCACCCGGTGCAGGAAGGCCAGCGCCCGGGAAGGCAGCAGCCGGCGCACCAGCACCACCGCCCGGGCGGCGGGGTCGGTGTCATAGACGAACCGCTCGGTCAGCACCTGCTCGTCGAACGGCTGGCCGGTGGCCTCGCGCACATGTTCCCAGTGGCTCAGCAGCTCGGCGCGGGCCTCGGGGGTCATCGGCCGGTCCGTGCCCGGCCGCAGCCCGCCCATCACCAGCTGGATCGGCAGACGCTCGCCGTAGCGGGCGGCGACCTGGTCCATCACCGGCCCGAATCCGTAGCACCACGAGCACATCGGATCGGCGAAGTAGATGAGATGGCGTCCGTCCATGTCGGCCTCCCTCGGGAGCAGTCTAGCCCGGTTCGCGTTGCACCGCTTGGCATAAGGAGCGAGCGATGGGCCGGTGGGTTCTCATTCTTCTGGCGGTGATGGTCGTGGCGGCGATCGTCGGCTTCGTGGTCGACGCGGTGCGGGTGCTGGCGGGGATCGCCTTCGTCGTCGCGCTGGCCCTGCTGGTCGGTCAGTGGCTCATGCGGCGGCTGGGCAGGTAGCCGGCCATTTTCTATCGTCGGGCGGTTGCGCCGGCCCACCGTGCGCAACAGTTGGTGAGCTTCACCACAGCCTGGAGAGCGGATGGCGCACGCCGACACCCTGATCACCACCCTCGTCGGCGGCTTCGTGCTCGCCTTCATCTTCGGCATGCTGGCCAACCGGCTGAAGCTGTCGCCGCTGGTGGGCTACCTGCTGGCCGGCGTGGCGGTCGGGCCGTTCACGCCGGGATATGTGGCCGACACCGAGCTGGCCCCCCAGCTCGCCGAGATCTGGGTGATCCTGCTGATGTTCGGTGTGGGGCTGCACTTCTCGCCGCAGGACCTGATGCAGGTGCGCCGCCTGGCCCTTCCCGGCGCGCTGGTGCAGATCGGCGCCGCAACTCTGCTGGGCTGGGGCCTAGGGCGGCTGCTGGGCCTGCCGGACGTCGAGGCG
>JAQVDF010000342.1 GCA_028698405.1 Phenylobacterium sp.
CGCCACGGCGAGCCCCGCGAGGAGCTGATCGGCGCCCGCGGCCTGCAGTTCGGCGACGAGCCCCTCTGCGCCCCGTTCGGCCAGACGCTGCGCCAAGAGCTCTTGGGAGGCGGTCGCCAACCCAGCTCACAGGTCGACCGCAAGTCCCGCGCGGCCATCGCGCATGGGGATCATGCGGTCTCCCAAACGAGCGGCCTCGACCCCATCATGCGTGACGTAGATCACCGGGATGGCCAGCTCCTCGTGCAGGGCTTCCAGGTAAGGCAGCACCTCGGACTTCCTTTGGCCGTCGAGGCTCGCCAGGGGTTCGTCCATAAGCAGCAGCCGCGGCTGGGCCAACAGGGCCCGGCCGATCGCAACTCGCTGTCTCTCGCCTCCGGAGAGTTTTCCGACGCCGCGGTCCAGCAATGGCTCCAGGCTCAGCAGCGTAACGATCTGATCGAAACCGATGGGCGCCGCCGCCTTGATCCTGTGGCGGCCGAACAGCAGGTTTCTGCGGACCGACAGGTGAGCCAGCAGGCTGGCCTCCTGGAAGACGAAGCCGATCGGCCGGCGATGCGGAGCTAGGAAGTGCGAGGCGTCCTGCCAGACTTCTCCGCCGACTATCAGCCGCCCGGGTAGCCGCTCGAGCCCGGCAAGACAGCGCAGTAGGGTTGTCTTCCCGCAGCCGGACGGGCCAAACAGCACGGTCACGCCTGCGGCGGGAATGCTGAGGTCGATTTCTAGGGAGAACTCCCCTAGTCGCCCGCGAAAGCTCGCCTCGATGGTGTCGGCGGGTAGGGTCATGTCCGCAGCCTACCGGTGCGCCGCTCGATCAGCAGCAGACTGAGCATCACGGCGAAGGCGAAGATCAGCAGCAGGCCGGCCAACTGATGGGCCTTGTCCCACTCCAGCGCTTCGACCAGCCGATAGATCTCGATGGAGAGGACGTCGGTCTCTCCCGGGATACCCCCGCCCAGCATCAGGACCACTCCGAACTCTCCGATAGTGTGGGCGAAGACCAGGATGGCCGCGACGATGAAACCTGGACGGGCCAAGGGCAGGGCGACGCTGAAGAAGGCGTCCAGCGGCGAAGCCCGCAAGGTTGCCGCCACCTCGAATGGCCGCTCGCCGATGGCTTGGAACGCATTGCGGATGGGCTGCACCGCGAACGGCAGAGAGTAGACCACAGAGCCGATCACCAGGCCTTCGAAGGTGAAGGCCAGGGTTCGAACGCCGACCGCCTGGAGCGGCGCCATCAATGGGCTGTGCGGACCCAGCGCGATGAGCAGATAAAAGCCCAGAACCGTGGGGGGGAGCACGATCGGCAGAGCTACGAGCGCCCCGACGATTTCCTTCCACCAGGATCGGCTCCGGGCGAGCCACCAGGACAGCGGCGTCGCCAGCACGAGCAGCACGGCGGTCGTGACGCCGGCGAGCTTAACCGTCAGCCACAGGATATCGAGCATGCCTTAGCGCACTTCGTACCCGTACCGGCGGATGATGGCCTTGGCTTCCGGGCCCTTCAGGAACTGCAGGAACGCTTTGGCCGCGGCGCTGTCGGCGCCCGGCTTCAGCAGCACCGCTTGCTGGTCGATGGGCGTGTGGTTCGTCGCTGGCACGATCCAGCGGGATCCTTCCTTGTGCGACACGACCTGGGAGAGGGCCACGAAGCCGAGTTCGGCTGCTCCGGTGTCGACGAACTGGTAGGCCTGGGTGATCGAGGAACCGGTTACCACCTTCGGCGACAGCCGCTCGTAAACGCCGAGCTTGCGCATCGATTCCACCGCGGCCAGGCCATACGGCGCGGCCTTCGGATCTGCGATCGCGATCTTCTCAAAGCCGCCCTTGCTCAAGACCGCGCCTCGAGGATCGACAAGGCGGGGATCCTTGCTCCACAGCACCAGCCTGCCAGTCGCGTAGGTGAAGCGCGTGCCGGCGACCGCCAGCCCCCCGGCCTCCGCCTTCTGGGGCCGCTCCACATCGGCGGACAGGAAGACCTCGAACGGGGCGCCATTGGCGATCTGGGCGAAGAACTGGCCCGAGGATCCAAAGCTCAAGACTGCCTTGTGGCCAGTATTGGCCTCGAAGCGAGCGGCGATTTCCTTGGCAGGCTCGGTGAAGTTCGCCGCTACCGCGACGCGCGTCTCGCCGGCCAGCGCAGCGATCGGAACCATAAGAAATAGAAGAGCCGCGTGGATCGCGGCAAGCACGGGTCGGCGGACAAGCATGGGAGTTCCCGATGTTGCGGAACAAGGGTTATGTAGTTTGACTAGATAACGCCCTTGCCATGCCGACTAGCCGATTGCACCTGCAATCTCGCGGAATTTGCTGAGACAAAGGAAAAATACGGAAGGCGTCTCGACGCCGTACGGCTAGTAAGCGAGGCTCATTCGAGCCGCGCAGGGGCCCGGGTCGAATGGAGCTTTGCAACGATGACCGCCGAGGCAGACCTGAGCGCCTCACTGACCCTGCGGCGCGGCATGGCCCGCGTTAGTCTAGAACGCGTGGTCCTGCTCGAGTCCATTGGCGAACTCGGATCGATCTCGGCCGCCGCGAAAAGGCACGGCCTGAGCTACAAGGGCGCCTGGGACGTGGTGCAGGCGCTGAACAACCTGTTCGACGGCCCCCTGGTCGAGGCCGCGCCAGGCGGAAGAACTGGCGGCTCGGCCGTCATCACCCCGCGCGGGCAGGCGGTGATCGCAGCCTTCCGCCGCGTCGGGATGGAGATCACGGCGACGCTCGCCAAGCTCGAAGGCCTTCTGGCCGGTGAAAAAGACGTCGACCTCTTCTGGAGTTTGGGAATGCGCACGAGCGCTCGAAACGCCCTTCGCGGCGAGATCATCGACATCGCTCCGGGCGCCGTCAGCGCCGAGGTGACGCTCAAGATCGCCGAGGGGGTCCACCTCACCGCCATGCTGACCCGCCGCAGCATCGACGAGCTGGAGTTGGCGGTCGGCCGCCCAGCCGTGGCGCTGATCAAGGCAAGCTTCGTGGTGCTGGCCGTGGGAGACGGCCTGCGGACTTCCGCGCGCAATCAGATCGCAGGCGTCGTCGCCTCCCGCGAGGACGGCGCGGTCAACAGCGAGATCATCGTGGACATCGGCGGCGGCAAGACGCTCACCGCCACTATCACCTTGGAAAGCGCATCGGCCCTTGAACTAGCGCCCGGCCAGGCCGTAGCAGCGCTCATCAAGGCGCCCCACGTGATTATCGCCGTGGAGTAGGACCCCGACAGTGGCGACTGAGGTCTGCTCTTCGGCAATGCGACTAACGTCCG
>JAQVDF010000343.1 GCA_028698405.1 Phenylobacterium sp.
CGCGTCGCGACACGCTACGACAAGCTCGCCGACAACTTCCTCGCCGGCGTGCTCATCGCAGCCATCGTCAGCTACTGGGCCAAATGAGTCCGGACCCTAGCGGGCGCCGCTTGGCCGCTCGCTCCAGCCGTAGGCCACCCAGTGGTGGCCGCCCACGTTGTGCGCCTCGATGACGCCGTTGGCGCCGCCCGCCTTGGCGCGGGCGGTGCGGCGGGCGCGCAGGGCCGCGCCGGCGAGCATCAGGAGCACGCTCGACATCACCGCGATGACCAGCATGGTGGCGGCGAAGAACACGGCCAGCACCGCGCCCACGGTCACCGCCGCCGCAGTCGCCAGAGCGCCGCCCAGGAGGGCCAGGGTGCGCAGCGCCGAACGCGGCTTGCCCGGGATCAACCTGTCCATTGTCTCCTCACACCCCGCCTTTCTGGCTCAACGGAAATGTCGGCCTACCGATCCCGCGGGTCAACTCACGGTCACGAAATGATGCGAATGCGGCGTCATCAAGCCGCTCCGGCGAGCGCAATCTGGCGCCGCTCGCGCATGATGGCGTCGTAGGCGGCATTGATCGCCGCCGACTTGGCCTCCGCCACCTCGATGAATTCGCTCGGCAGGCCGCGGCCCCGGGCGCGGTCCGGGTGAGCCTCCGACAGCCTCCGCTTCCAGACGACGCGGATGTTCTCGTCGCTGGCGTCGTGCGGCACGTCGAGCACCGTGTAGGGGTCGTTGGCGTCGGAGCCCAGATGCGTCGCCTTCAGCCGGCGGAACACCAGCGGCGAGAAGCCGAAAATCTCGGCGACCCGGCCGATGTAGGCCAACTCGTCGTCGGTCACCGCGCCGTCGGAGGCGGCGATGTGGAACAGGCCGTCGACCACGTCCTCGAGCAGTTGCGGACAGCCGCGGTAGCGCTTGGCCAGCCGGCGTGCATATCCTTCGAACCCATGGGTGGTCTGACGCGCGAGCTCGAACAGGCGGCGCAGGTTGCGCTCGGAGCCGGGCTCGGCCTGGAAGACTTCGGAGAAGCTCTCGAACTCGCCCTGGTCGACGCGGCCGTCGGCCCTGGCCAGCTTGGCGCCCAGCGCCGTCACCGCGGTCGTGAAGGCGGGGTCTTCGCCGGGAAGACCCGCCGGACAGTCGGGGCAGGCCGCGTCGTCGACCGTTCGCCGCACCGCCAGCCCCGCAATGTTGCGCCAGAAGCTCATGCGAGTATGCGAAATCCTTAGGACCCAGGCGCTGGCGTGACAACGTCAATTGAGCGCCCGAAAGGTTAAGCTTTGGACAGGCGCTGGAACTTCTGGATCGACCGCGGCGGCACCTTCACCGACGTGATCGGCCTCTCGCCGCAGGGCGAGGAGGTCTCGCTGAAGCTGCTGTCGACCTCGCCCGCCTACGAGGACGCCGCCGTCGAGGCGATGCGGCGGGTGCTGGGGGCCGCCCCCGGCGCGGCCTTCCCCGCCGACCGGGTCGAGGCGATCAAGATGGGCACCACGGTGGCCACCAACGCCCTCCTGGAGCGGCGGGGCGCCAAGACGCTGCTGGTCGCCACCGCCGGCTTCCGCGACGCCCTGCTGATCGGCGACCAGGCCCGACCCGAGCTGTTCGCGCTGGACATCCGCCGGCCCGAACCCCTCTACGCCGGCGTGGTCGAGGCCGACGAGCGGCTGGGCGCCGACGGGACGGTCGTCCGCCCGCTGGACCGCGAGAGCCTGGCCCGGCGGCTGGCGGCGGCCCGGGCCGAGGGGTTCACCTCGGTCGCGATCGCCTTCCTGCACGCCGACCTCGATCCCCGGCACGAACAGGCGGCCGGCGAACTGGCCCGCGCCGCCGGCTTCGACTTCGTGGCCCTGAGCAGCGAAGTCTCGCCCCTGCCCCGCTACGTGGCCAGGGCCGAGACGACGGTGGCCGACGCCTACCTGACGCCGGTGCTGCAGGCCTACATCCGCAAGGTGGCGGGCGCGGTGGGCGGGGCGCCGCTCTACTTCATGACCTCGGCCGGTGCGCTGGTTAAGGCCAACGCCTTCCGCGGGCGCGACGCACTGGTCTCCGGCCCGGCGGGCGGGGTGGTCGGCGTCGCCCGCACGGCGCAGGCGGCGGGCGCGCCCGCCGTGCTGGGGTTCGACATGGGCGGCACCAGCACCGACGTCGCCCGCTACGCCGGGGCTCTGGAGCGCAAGGACCAGGCCCGCATCGCCGGCGTGCGGGTGAGAAGCCCGATGCTGGACGTCGAGACGGTGGCGGCCGGGGGAGGCTCGATCCTGACCTTCGACGGCATGCGCGCCAGGGCCGGCCCGCACTCGGCGGGCGCTGATCCGGGCCCGGCGGCGTACGGGCGTGGGGGCCCGGCCACCGTCACCGACGCCAACCTCGTGCTGGGGCGGCTGGAGCCGGCCTTCTTCCCGAGCGTGTTCGGGCCGAAAGGCGATGCGCCGCTCGATCCGGCCGCGGCTCGGGCCCGGCTGGCCGAGCTCGCCGAGGCGATGGGTGCGCAGAGCCCGGAGGCGGCCGCAGAGGGCTTCGTCGCCGTGGCGGTCGAGCAGATGGCCCAGGCGGTGCGGCGGATCTCCACCGAGCGCGGCTTCGACCCCCGCGACCATGCCCTGGTCGCCTTCGGCGGCGCGGCCGGCCAGGTCGCCTGCGAGGTCGCCGAGGCGTTGGGCGTCTCCGAGGTGCTGTGCCCCAGGCACGCCAGCGTGCTCTCGGCCTGGGGCATCGGCCAGGCGCAGGTCGCGGCCCTGCGGCTGGCGGGTCTCGAAGCGCCGCTGGACGAGGCGGGCCTCGCCCGCGCCCGGTCCGAGTTGGATGCGGTCGAGGCCGACGCCCGCGAGGCGCTGGCCGCCCAGGGCGGGCGGCCCGGCGAGGTGCGCCGCACCCTGCGGCTTCGTTACGACGGCGCCGACGCCGAACTGCCGGTACCGGAAGGCCCTCTGGCGGCGGTGCGCGAGGCCTTCGAGACCGCCCACCGACGTCTGTTCGGGTTCGTCGAGCCGGCCCGCACGGTGCTGATCGCCAGCGTCGAGGCCGAGACCGTCTCGCCCGCCGACGGCGCGCAGGCCGCGGCGCCCGCCCCGGGCACGCTCGACCTCGCCGGCCACGCGCGGGTGCGGCTGTTCGCCCGCGGGGAATGGCGCGAGGCGCCGGTCGTCGCGGCGGCGGATCTGGCGGAGATCGCCGGCCCGGCGCTGATCGTGCGGCCCGACACCCAGATCGCCGTGCTGCCCGGCTGGCGCGCCGCCGCCGAGGCGGACGGCCTCGTGCGGC
>JAQVDF010000344.1 GCA_028698405.1 Phenylobacterium sp.
GAAGCTCTGCAGGAGCTCCAGCAGCGGCTCGTACTGCTTGCCGAGGCTGATCTCGTGGACGGCGATCTCGCGTCCGGTGAGCTCGCGCCAGGCGGCCAGCCGTTCGGGCAGGGGGCGAATCGGCGTCAGAGACTGGACGCCCAGCTCCTCGTCGATACGCCGTCGCGAGAGGTTGTCGACGATCGCCACCTCCCAGCCGCGCGCCGACAGGTGCAACGCCGTCGGCCAGCCGCAGAATCCGTCGCCGCCTAGAACGAGTACGCGCATCGGCTCTCCCGCAACTTCCAAGCAATCCCGTAGCACGGCTATCCCACCCTGCGGCCGCGTGGAAGCCGCCCAAGTCGACGTAGCCGGCGTTCGCACATAGAACAGACGCCCGTTGGAGGACTGTCCACCCCATGACCATCATCGTCACCGGAGCCGCCGGTTTCATCGGGATGCATTTGGCCGAGCGCCTGTTGGCGCGGGGCGAGACGGTGGTGGGCGTCGATTCCTTCAACGACTACTACGACCCGGCGCTGAAGGAGGCCCGGGCGGCGCGGTTGCAGGCCAGCGAGCGCTTCCGCATGGTGCGCATGGACGTCGCTGAAGCCGACGCTTTCGCCGCCCTGGTGCGCGAAACCGGGGCGGTGCGGATCGTCCACCTCGCCGCCCAGGCGGGCGTGCGCTATTCGCTGGACAATCCGTTCGCCTACGAGCGGGCGAACCTCGCCGGCCATTTGTCGGTGCTGGAAGCCTGCCGACACGCGTCGGGGTTCGAGCATCTGGTCTACGCGTCGTCCTCCAGCGTCTACGGCGACCGGCCGGGGGCGGGCGAGGGGTTCACCGAGGACGACGCGGCGGCCGAGCCGGTCTCGCTCTACGCGGCCACCAAACGGGCCGGCGAGCTGATGAGCTTCTCCTATTCGAAGCTCTTCGGCCTGCCGCAGACGGGCCTGCGGTTCTTCACCGTCTACGGTCCCTGGGGCCGGCCGGACATGGCCTACTTCTCATTCACCCGGAAAATCCTCGCGGGCGAGCCGATCGAGGTCTACGGCCAGGGCCGGATGGCCCGCGACTTCACCTATGTCGACGACATCGTGGACGGCATCGTCGGGGCGCTGGACCGCCCGCCGGAGCGCGGCGTGAACCGGATCCTCAACATCGGCGATTCCCGGCCCGTCGGGCTGATGGACATGATCGCGACGCTGGAGGCCGCGCTCGGTCACGAGGCGCAGAAGATCTTCCGCCCGATGCAGCCCGGCGACGTGACCACCACCTACGCCGACATCTCGAGGCTCAAGGCGCTCACCGGCTACGCCCCCAGGGTCCCCATCGAGGAGGGCCTGCCGAAGTTCGTCGCCTGGTACCGGGAGTTCTACGGGTAGTCGCGGTCCCTACCGACCCTGCAGCAGTTCCTCCGCGGCCCGGCGCGCGGCGCCCGACAGCGACGGATGGCGGAGGGCGAAGGCGATGTTGGCGCGGAGCAGGCCCACCGGGTCGCCGCAGTCGAAGGTGGTCCCTTCGTATTCCAGTGCGTGGAAGGGCTGCTCGGCCATCAGCCGGGCCATGGCGTCGGTGAGCTGGATCTCCCCGCCGGCGCCGCGCTGCTGGTCGGCCAGCTTGTCGAAGATCTTCGGCTGCAGGACGTAGCGGCCGGAAATGAACAGGTTGGACGGCTCGGTTCCGGGGGCAGGCTTTTCGACCATGCCGGTCATCCGGTTCAGCCGGCCGTCGCGGCCTTCCAGAGCCACGATGCCGTACTTGTGGGCCTCGCCCTCGGGCGCCGGCTCGACGACGATGATGTTGCCGCCGACCTTGTCGTGGGCGGCCACGGCCTGGGCCAGGGCCGGCGGGTCGGCGGCCATCAGCATGTCGGGCAGCATCACCGCGAAGGGCTCGTCGCCGATCAGGTCTCGGGCGCACCAGACCGCGTGGCCAAGTCCCAGCGGCGCCATCTGGCGCACGAAGCTCATCTCGCCGGGACGGGGCAGGTCCTTGCGCACGTCGGCGAGGATGTCGGCCTTGCCCTTGGCCTCGAGCTGATCCTCCAGCTCGGGGTTGGAGTCGAAATAGTCCTCGATGGCCGTCTGGCCGCGCCCGACGATGAAGATCAGGTGTTCGATGCCGGCGGCGCGCGCCTCCTCGACGATGTAGGACAGGATCGGCCGGTCGAAGACGTTGAGCAGGTTCTTGGGCGTCGCCTTGGCCGCGGGCAGGATGCGGGTCCCCAGTCCCGCCACAGGCAGGACCGCCTTACGAACCTTCTTCGTCATACGTTTCTCCCTTGATGGCCACGGGGTGAAAGCCGCCGCCGCCCGCTTCGTCAACAGCCGAGCCGAGCGCTGGTAGCCGGGCCGCGTTACGGAAAAGTGTGATCACAACTTCGGGAACAGCCGGCCCTGCGCTACAGTTGGCCTTGGTCGGGGGGATCCTCAGGGGTGATCCAATGAAGCTAAATGTCCTCACGTCGGCCGCGGCTGCAGCTGCGATGGCCGTCTCGCTTACCGCCTGCCAGCAGAACGCCGCCGAAGAAGGCACGGCCGCCGACACCGCGGCCACCGCGCCGGCCGACAGCATGAGCAGCGCGGCGCCGCCGGCCGACGCGATGAGCGCCAGCCCGCCGGCGACCACCATGCCGACGGATCCGAACGCCACCACCACGGCGCCGGCCGACGCCATGGGCACGATGCCGCCGGCCGAAGCGCCGCCGGCGGATGCGACCACTCCGCCGGCCACCACGCCGTAGGGCCAGGGGCGGCGGCCCGCCGCAGGGCCGCCGCTACTCGACGGTGACCGACTTGGCCAGGTTGCGGGGCTGGTCCACGTCCGCGCCCTTCTGAACGGCCACGTGATAGGCCAGCAGCTGGATCGGCGCGGCGAACACCAGTGGCGCGATCAGCGGCTCGGCCGTGGGCGCCACGATGGTGCGGGCGCCCTTGGGCGCGTTCTTCGCGCCCTGCTCGTCGGTGATCAGGATGATCTTCCCGCCCCGCGCGGCGACCTCGCTCATGTTCGAGATGGTCTTCTCGAACAGGTGGTCGGTGGGGGCGATGACGATCACCGGCGTGCCCTGGTCGATCAGCGCGATCGGCCCGTGCTTCAGCTCGCCGGCGGCGTAGCCCTCGGCGTGGATGTAGCTGATCTCCTTCAGCTTCAGGGCCGCCTCCAGAGCCAGCGGGAACATCGCCCCCCGGCCGAAGTAGAGGACGTCGCGGGCCTGGGCGAGCTCGGGGGCGAGTTCGCGCACCGCCTCTTCGACCTGGATCGAATCC
>JAQVDF010000345.1 GCA_028698405.1 Phenylobacterium sp.
CGGCGTGCGCCGCTGCTCGGAGTTCTGCTGGAAGTCGCGCTTCATCTTCGGGTCGTGGCTGTGTCGGCTGTCGCGCTCGCCGCCGCCGCCGGAGACATGGCTGAAGCGGGTGTTGGTCGGCTCGTCGGGACCCGGCTTCACGCGCGGGTCCGGCCTCGGCTTCTTGCGGTTCTCGTGGCTGGCGCCCGGGCCGCCCCAGCGGTCGGCGTTGGGATGTTGATGCGGCATGTCAGCGGTCCTGCTGGTAGCCTTGGTGATGGGTGTTCTGGCGGATGTTTCCCTGGCGGCCCTGCTGCTTCAGGTTGACATCGTCGTCGCCCGGCTGGCTGGACTGCAGGCCGGTCCGCTCGTCACGGCGGTCTTGGGTCGATCCTTCGACGTGCGGCTTCTCGCCGGCGTGGGAACGTTGATCCGGGGGGATCGGGGGCGCTTTGGACATGCGAGGTCCTCCGTGTGGACCTAGGGGAACACGGGGGCGCCGGCGATGTTCCGGGTCTTTTTTGTGGCCTCTCTAGGCGTCGAGCCCGATGTCCAGCACGGGCGCGGAATGGGTGAGGGCGCCGACGCTGATGATGTCCACGCCGGTCTCGGCGATGGCGCGAACGGTGTCGAGGTTCACGCCCCCGGACGCCTCCAGCACAGCCCGGCCGGCGGTCAGGGCGACCGCCTCGCGCAGCTGGTCGGGGCCGAAGTTGTCGAGCATGACCACGTCGGGACCGTGCTCCAGCGCCTCCCGCAGCTGGTCGAGGTTGTCGACCTCCACCTCGATCTTCACCAGGTGACCGGCGAAGGCGCGGGCGCGCCGCACGGCCTCGCCGACCGAGCCGCAGGCGGCGATGTGGTTGTCCTTGATGAGGATGGCGTCGTCGAGACCGAAGCGGTGGTTCACTCCGCCGCCGCAGCGCACGGCGTACTTCTCGAGGTTGCGCAGGCCGGGCGTGGTCTTGCGGGTGTCGACGATCTGCGCGCGGGTTCCGGCGACGGCCTCGACATAGAGGCGGGTCAGCGAGGCGATGCCGCTCATCCGGCCCATCAGGTTGAGCGCGGTGCGCTCGGCGGCGAGGAGAGCGCGGGCGTTGGCCCTCACTCTCGCGACCACCATGCCGGGCGCCACGGCCTCGCCGTCGGCGGCCGCGGCTCCGAACGTGGCCGACGGATCCAGGGCCTGGATGGCCAGGCGCGCGCAGGCGAGGCCAGAGAGGACGCCGGCCTTGCGCACGCCGAAGGTCGCCTCCAGCACGGCGTCGGCCGGCACGCAGGCCTGGGCGGTCAGGTCGCCGGCCCGGCCGAGATCCTCGGCGAGGGCGGCGCGGACGATCGGCTCGACCAGCAGGTCGGGAAGCGGCTGGATCATTCGGCGGCGAAGCGCAGGGCCGCGCTGGCGGGGATGTCCGACAGCGTCACGAAGGTGCGCCTGGCGGGAGCCAGGTCCGGGAAGTCGGTCCGGTAGTGGCCGCCGCGGCTCTCCTCGCGTTGCAGGGCGCTGGCGCTGACCAGGCGGGCGGCCACCAGCTCCGGCGTGCGGCCGTAACGGGCCTCCAGCTCGTCGATCTCGCCGATCAGGCGGGTGAGGCCCTCGGCGTTGCGGATCACGCCGGCGTCGCGGCTCATCGCCCGGCGCAGATGCTGCAGAGCGGTCTCCGGCAGCACCGGCGGCGGGGCGGTCCGGAGCGGGCGGCCATCAGGCGCCTCGGCCTCGCGCGCGGCCTCGCCGGCCCGGCGGCCGAACACCGCCGCTTCGAGCAGGGAATTGGAGGCCAGACGGTTGGCCCCGTGCACGCCCGTCGAGGCGCACTCGCCGGCGGCATAGAGCCCTTCGAGGGTGGTGCGGCCGTGAGCGTCGGTGACGATCCCGCCCATGTGGTAGTGGCAGGCCGGCGCCACCGGGATCGGCTGGGTGCGCGGATCGATGCCGCCCGCCATGCAGGCGGCGAAAACGCCCGGGAACTCGTGCGGGAAGTGCTCGCCCACCGCATCGCGCGCATCGAGGAAGGCGCCGCGGCCGGCCTCGCGCTCGGCGTGGATGGCGCGGGCGACCACGTCGCGGGGCGCGAGCTCGGCGTCCGGATGGTAGCGGGCCATGAAGGCCTCGCCCGCGGCGTTGATCAGCTTGGCGCCTTCGCCGCGCAGCGCCTCGGTGGCCAGCGGCGCGGGATCGCTGCCGATATCGATGGCGGTCGGGTGGAACTGGACGAACTCGGGATCGCCGATCACCGCGCCGGCCAGGGCCGCCAGCCCCAGGCCTTCGCCGCGCAGTTCGGCGGGCGTGGTGGTGACGGCGTAGAGGCCGCCGACGCCGCCAGTGGCCAGCACCACCGCCGGGGCGGTGATCTCCACCAGCCGGCCCCGGTGTTCGGCGATCACGCCACGCACCCGGCCGCGGACGTCCTGCAGCAGGCCGCGCAGGCGGAAGCCGGGGCGCACGACGATGTGGCGGGCCGCCAGGGCCGAGGCGCTGACCGCTTCCATGATCGCCCGGCCGGCCTGGTCACCCTTCACGCGGGCGACGCGGGGCCGAGAGTGGGCGGCCTCCAGGCTCTGGGCGAAGCGGCCGTCGTCGGTGCGGTCGAACGGCGCGCCGAGCTCGGCGAGCCGGCGGACGGCCTCCGGACCTTCCTCCGCCAGCAGGCGCGCGACCGAACGGTCGACCAGGCCGGCGCCGGCGGCGATCGTGTCGCGGGCGTGCAGCTCGGCCGCGTCGTTCTCCGACAGCGCGGCGGCGACGCCGCCCTGCGCCCAGGCCGACGAGCAGCCGTGGTTGATCGGGGCTGCGGTCAGCACCAGCACCTTGCGGGGCGCGGCGGCCAGCGCGGCGGACAGGCCGGCCAGTCCCGCGCCGACGACGAGCACGCCGTCGTGCACGACGCGCTCCATCAGATCAGCTCCACGTCGACGTGGTGGCGGGCCTTGACGAGGTCGTAGCGGGCGGGAACCGCCGGCGGCGGCAGGTCGACCATCCGCTGGACGGCCAGGCGCGCGCGTTCGGCGATGGCGGGATCGACGGTGACCTCGTAGCGATCGTGCAGCAGAGCCTCGTAGATGTTCTGCAGCGTGATCTTCTTCATGTACGGGCACAGGTTGCAGGGCCGCACGAACTCGGTCTCGGGCGCGTCGCAGGCCACATTGTCGGCCATCGAGCATTCGGTGATCAGCACCACCTGCTTCGGCTTCCTCGACAGCACGAAGTCGCTCATCGCCGCGGTCGAACCGGCGAAGTCGGCGGCTTCCAGCACCTCGGCGGGGCAT
>JAQVDF010000346.1 GCA_028698405.1 Phenylobacterium sp.
AGCCAGCAGCTCGCCGACGGCCGGCGCGGGCTCGCCGGCCGCCCACTCGCCCTCCACCCAGGAGGCGTCGTCGAGCTGCATGATCCAGCGCATGGTGTAGGGGAACCGCGCCCGCAGAAGGTCGCTGGGCGTGGGATCGACGGTCAGCTGCGAGAACTGGCCGTACCAGCCGAAGTCGGCCAAAGATGGTTGCGAGCCGAACAGGTAGAGCTGGGCCGGCGTCAGGGCCTCGAAGATCCCGAGCAGCCGCTCGGCGCTGCCTTCGATCACCGGGGCGTTGGCCTCGGTGCAGCCGACCAGCGCCATCCGCCCGACCTGGCGCTCGCGGAAGGCGCGGGCGTAGGCCTCGATCACCTCCGCCCCCTGCCACGCCAGCCGGTCGAAGGCCAGCCAGCGGCTCATCTGCTCCTGGTCCCTGGGGCGGAACCAACGGTAGTGGAACATCAGCTTGGCGCCCCACTCGTCGGCCATGTCCTCCAGCAGGGCGCAGAGGAAGGCCGTCGCGGGATCGGGCGGCAGGATAGGCCGCTCGCCCGGATGCCGCGCCTCGAGGTCGTAGGCCAGCGGCGTGGAATCGTTGTGCAGGGTCCCGTCGGGATACTGGATAATGGGGATTACCGGCACCTTCACCGCCGAGCGAACGTCGTCCTGCTCCGGCCGCGACTGCACCCACACGTGGGGGATGCGGCGGTAGCGGAAGATCGCCCGCATCTTCAGCGAGTAGGGCGACCCCAGGGCTCCGATGATCCGGTAGGGCGTCATGTTCGGTCCTTCGCGGCGGCTTGGAGGGGGGTGGCTCGCAGAGAGGGGGAGTCTGCGAGCCACCAGCGTCAGAAGGTCAGCGTGACCTCGACGCCCATCGTGCGCGGAGGCGCGTACCAGCCGATGAAGCCCCGCGCCGCGGCCGTGCCGCCGCCGCTGACGTAGGCGTTCAGCGGCTGGATGGTGGACTGCGAGTAGTAGGACTCGTCGGTGGCGTTGCGCACCCAGGCGGCGACCTGCCAGCCGCCGTCGCGGTCCTGGATGCCGGCCCGCAGGTTCACCAGCGTGACCTCGTCCTGCAGGGCGCCGACCGTGAGGGTCGGGTGCAGGGCGTATTCGCTGGTGTAGGTCATCTCGGCGCGGCCGAAGGCCTCGATGCCGTCGGTCAGGGGCTGGGTCCACTGGCCGGCCAGGTTCACCTTCCAGCGCGGCGACTTCTCAGGCGTCAGGCCGGTGAAGTTGCAGGTGCCGGGCAGCGCCCCGTCCGGCGTCCGCTCGACCGGGCACTGGCCGCTGGGATGGTCGGTGAACTCGGCGTCCATGTAGGCTACGCCCCCGTCCAGATCGAACTGGGGAATGGGCCGGGCGCGGAAGTCGACCTCGATCCCGCGGACCCGCCGCTCGCCGGCGTTGCCGACGATGAAGCCCGTACCGGTGACCGGGTTCAGCACCGACTCCTGGAAGTCCTTCAGCAGCATGTTGAACACCGTGGCGTTCAGCATCAGCCGGCGGTCCAGGAGGGTGGTCTTGATGCCCGCCTCGTAGGTGATCGACTCCTCGGGTTCGAATTCGTACGGCGTGCCCGCGTCGACGCGGCGGGTGTTGAAACCGCCGGCCTTGAAGCCGGTCGCCACCGTGGCGAACGTCATGATGTCGTCGGTCCAGCGAAAGCGGGTGTTGGCCGACCAGGTGACCTTGGACTCGTCGCGGCTGACTTCGCCGATGTGGTTGGGACCCTGGGTGCGCAGCAGCACCGCGCTGGCGCCCGGCAGCGCGTAGTGGTCGATGTAGGCGTCCTTGGTGTCGTGGCTGTAGCGCAGCCCGCCGGTGACGCTCCAACGATCGGTCAGGTTCAGGGTGGCCGTGCCGAACACCGCGAAGCTGCGGGTGTCCTGGGTGAAGTAGCTGCCGGCCGTGTCGCCGGGGATGATCCGGCAGGGCGGGGTCGCGCAGAAGGTCGCGGGGAAGGTGCGGTTGGCGCCTTCGTAGAAGGTGCTGGCCTGGTCGAACTTCATGTCCTGGGCGAACAGGAACACCCCGCCCAGGTACTCGACGAAGCCCCCGGTCGGGGAGGTGATGCGCAGCTCCTCGCTCAGGCTGCGGATCAGGGTGTCCTGGCCGTTGCGGTAGACTCGCTGCGGCAGGGCGTCGGCCGAGACGACGGCGCGGTTGTCCCAGATCTCGAGGGCCGAGATCGAGGTCACCGTGTGGCCGGAGGCCAGCTGCCAGTCGATCTGCAGCGAGGCGCCGTAATTCTCGCTGCTGTCGTCGCCGGTATCGTCCGCGTCGACCACCCGGTCCTTGTCGTCGAAGTTGCGGAACGGCAGGCCCAGCGCCTGTTGCGCGGCCAGGAAGCCCGGGGTGGCGATGCCGTAGGGGCCGAACACGTCGCGCTGCTCGGCGACGCAACACTCCGTCTCGATCAGCGAGTAGTGGGCGATGAAGTTGACCTGCAGGTCTTCGGAGGGCTCCCACAACAGGCGGGCCCGGGCGCCCCAGGTCTCGCTGTCGTTCTGGTCGCGCTGGGTGAACAGGTTGTACTCGTAGCCCGAGCGATCGCGGGTCCAGAAGGAGAGCCGTCCGGCCAGGGTGTCGGTCAGGCCGCCGCCGACGTAGCCGCTGACGTGGCGCAGGTCGTAGTCGCCGAAGCCGAAACGGATCTTGCCTTCGCGCTCGCGCGAGGGTGCGCGGGTGGTGATGTTGATCGCGCCCACCGGGGTGTTGCGCCCGTAGAGGGTGCCCTGTGGCCCGCGCAGCACCTCGACGGTCTCGATGTCCAGCAGCTCGCCCTGCGCCATGCCCCCGAGCGGCAGGTAGACCCCGTCCACGAAGACCCCGACGCTCGGCTCGATGCCCGGGTTGGTGCCGGAGGAGCCGATGCCGCGGATCGCCACGTTGGTGTTCCGCAGGTTGTTGGAGGAATCCATCATCACCGAGGGCACGGTGGAGGCAAGGTCCACCATGCTGGCCGCGCCGGCCGCCTCGATCCGCTCGCCGCTCATCGCGGTGACCGACAGCGGCACGTCCTGCACGTTCTCGGCCCGCTTCTGGGCGGTGACCACGATCTCCTCGAGCTCGGCGCCGCCGGACTGGGCGAAGGCTGGGGCCGTCAGCAGCGCGCCGGCTGCGCAGGAGATGAACAGTCCTGCCCCGAGTCGAAGGGCGCGGCGGGCGGATGAGTGGCGGCGCTGCATTGGTTTCCCCCTGTGTCGGACCCGTCGCTGCGGGCCTTCGTCTCGCCCGGTCCTTGCGCCGGGGCTGTC
>JAQVDF010000347.1 GCA_028698405.1 Phenylobacterium sp.
CCCGCCTCCTCCAGCATCGGCCCGAACCAGCCCTGGGCGCCGAACAGCAGCACCCAGACCAGGCCGGAGATCACCGGCGAGATGGAGAACGGCAGGTCGATCAGGGCCAGCAGGATGCTCTTGCCCTTGAACTCGAACTTGGCGATCGACCAGGCGGCGGCGATCCCGAAGACCGCGTTAAGCGGCACCGAAATGGCGGCCACCAACAGCGTCAGGCGGATGGCGGCCCAGGCGTCGGGCTCGCGCAGCGGCTCGAGGTAGCCCGCGATCCCGTTCCGGAACGCCTCGGCGAACACCATGCCGAGCGGCATCACGATCAACAGCGCCATGGACGCCGTGGCCAGCAGGACCAGCAGCGGCGCGAGGCCGGGGAGTTCGATCCTCGGCTTCATCGGCCGCCCCGCCGCGCCAGGAAGGTCTGCACGAGGTTCAGCGCCAGCAGCACGCCGAACGAGATCAGCAGCATGGCCAGGCCCACGGCCGCCGCGCCCGCGTAGTCGTACTGCTCGAGCTTGATGATGATCAGCAGCGGCGCGATCTCGGAGACCATCGGCAGGTTGCCGGCGATGAAGATCACCGAGCCGTACTCGCCGACCGCCCGGGCGAAGGCCAGGCCCACCCCGGTCAGCAGCGCCGGAAGTACGCCGGGCAGGACGACGCGGACGATGCGTTGCAGGTCGGTGGCGCCGAGCGTGCGGGCGGCCTCCTCGACTTCGCGGTCGAAGTCCTCCAGCACCGGCTGCACCGAGCGCACCACGAACGGCAGGCCGATGAACAGCAGGGCGATGAACACGCCGAGCGGCGAAAAGGCCGTTTTCAGTCCGACCTTGTCGGCCAGCGCGCCGACCGGTCCGTTGGACGCATAGATGGCGGTCAGCGCGATGCCGGCCACCGCCGTGGGCAGGGCGAAGGGCAGATCGACCAGCGCGTCCAGCAGCCGCCGGCCGGGGAAGTGGTAGCGGGTCAGCACCCAGGCCACCAGCAGGCCCAGCGGCGCATTGACCGCCGCCGCAAGCGCCGAGGCGCCGAAGCTCAGCTTCAGCGCCGCCAGCACGCGCGGGTCGCTCAGGGTGCGCGCGACCCCGTCGATCCCAAGTTCCCACGGCCGCAGCGCCAGCGCCACGAGCGGGATCAGGACGATCACCGACAGGTAGACGAGGGTAAAGCCCATCGCCAACCCGAACCCCGGAAGGACGCTGGGCTCTCGCCAGCGTCCCCAGCCCTTCGATGCGGCCATGCTCAGCCCGGCTTGTAGATGCGGTCGAAGACGCCGCCGTCGGCGAAGTGGGTCGCGTGGGCCTTCTTCCACCCGCCGAAGATGCCGTCGACGGTCACCATGTCGATCTTCGGGAACTTGCGCGCCCACTTCGCGGCCGCCTTGGCGTCGCGCGGCCGGTAGTGGTTCTTGCCGATCAGATCCTGCGCCAGCGGGCTGTAGAGGAAGTTCAGGTATCCGGTGGCGTGGTGGCGGGTCTTCTTGCGGTCGACGACCTTGTCCACCAAGGCGACCGTCGGTTCGGCCAGGATCGACACCGACGGATAGACGACCTCGAACTTCGGCCCGAACTCGGCGAGCGACAGGTGCGCCTCGTTCTCCCAGGTGATCAGCACATCGCCCTGGCCGCGCTGGGCGAAGGTGGTGGTCGAGCCGCGCGCCCCGGTGTCGAGCACCGGCACCTGCTTGAACAGCTGCTGGACGAAGGTCTGCGCCTTCGCCGGATTGCCGCCCGGCTGCTTGAGCGCCCAGGCCCAGGCCGCCAGGTAGTTCCAGCGCGCACCGCCTGAGGTCTTCGGGTTGGGAGTGATCACCCCGACGCCGGGCCTCACCAGGTCGCCCCAGTCGCGGATCTTCTTGGGGTTCCCCTTCTTCACCAGGAACACGATGGTCGAGGTGTAGGGGGCCGAGTTGTGCGGCAGGCGCGACTGCCAGTTGGCCGGCAGCAGCTTGGCCTTCTCGGCGATCTCGTCGATGTCCTGGGCCAGCGCCAGGGTGACGACGTCGGCCTCAAGGCCGTCGATCACCGAGCGGGCCTGCTTGCCCGAGCCGCCATGGCTCTGCTGGATGGTGATGGTCTGGCCGGTCTGCTTCTTCCAGAAGGCGATGTAGGCGGCGTTGATGTCCTTGTAGAGCTCGCGGGTCGGGTCGTAGCTGACGTTCAGCAGGGTGATCCCCTTGCCGGCCTGGGCGGCGGCGAGACCCGGGACGGCCGCAGCTGCGGCGGCGCTGGCGCCGGCGGCGATCACGCCGCGGCGGGACGGATGGGTGAAGCTGCTCATCTGGTTGGGCTCCGGTCTAGAAGGCGTATTGGGTGCGGAAGGACCAGATGTTCAGCTCCTGGCCGATCTGCGCGCCGGCGGGCGGCGTGGTGGCGCCGAAGGCCGTTCCGCCGGGCGACAGCCGGTCGACCGAGACCGCCTGCCAGGCGGCCTGGAAGCGGACGTTGGCGTTGGGGTACCAGTTGATCCCGGCCGTGAAGATCTCCTGCTCGCCGCCCCGGACCGAGGAGGCCAGCGGTGGGGCGCCCGGCGCGCCCTCCAGATAGTTCAGGTCGAGAACCGAGTAGCGCAGGCCGAGTTCCCACACGCCGGGCGTGCGGTTCTTCCAGCTGAAGGGCTTGCCCCGCGGCGCGTCGAAGGTGCCGTTGGAGACCTGATAGCGGCGCGCCTCGCCGGTGATCGTCCAGCCGGCCTGGACGTACCAGCCCGAGAACTCCGGATCCTCCAGCGTGCTGGCCCGGCGCTGGACGTCGATGTCGTACCACTCGGCCTGCAGGTAGAGGTTCTTGCGCTGGGCGCCGAATTCCAGGCCGACGGTGTTCAGGCCCTCGGCGTCGATGTTGCCGGTGTCCACCAGGCGTGTGCCATCGACCCGCATCTGCGGCCGCTCCCGCAGGCGGATATTAGTGGCCACGCGGTTGTCGATGTCGGGGCCGCTCGCCGGCGGCTCGATCACCAGGGTGCTGTTGGCGCCCAGGTGGACCAGCCAGTCTTCCCCGCGCAGGGGAACCCAGGTCAGGCGACCGACCAGGGCCGACTGTTCGTCGTAGGTCTGGTTGCCGATCAGGTTGCCGGTCCAGGCCAGCGAAGCGGTCCAGCGCTCGCCGTGGCCCCACAGCATCGCGCCGGTCCGGCCGTCGCCGGAGGCGATGCCGCGCACCAGTTCGGACGGCGCGGCCCGCTCGGCGAACAGCGAACCGTTGGTGGAGACCGCCTCCTCCAGGCCGCCCGGCGGCGAG
>JAQVDF010000348.1 GCA_028698405.1 Phenylobacterium sp.
CCAGTTCATAGTCTGATGCAGGTGCGCGGTGTCCGAGACGGCCCGATCTAGGCGCGCCATTCCTACCTCCCCGCTCCGCAGGGGAGGTGGGACAAAACGTGACGTCAACGCACGACGCTTACGTCGCTCGCCGACCGCGTTGACGCGGCGGGATGGGGGCCACATGCTGGCGGCAAGGCGTCCGGACGAGGCGCCATGCACGACATCTGGAGGAACCCCATGGCGGATTTCGGCGGCGCCGATCTGGAGGCCTTCCGCGCCGAGGCGCGCACCTGGCTGGAAGCGAACTTCCCCCCCTCGCTGAAGGGCAAGGGCGAGGCGCTGATGGGCGAAGGGCCCGACCCGAACGACCCCGACTTCGTGCTGTGGAAGAAGCGGATGGGCGAGAAGGGCTGGGGCGTGCCCACCTGGCCGGCCCAGTACGGCGGCGGCGGGCTGTCCCAGCGCGAGGCGCGGGTGCTGCGCGAGGAGATGTCCAAGGTCGGCGCCTTCAACCCGATCGGCGGCATGGGCGTGATGATGTTCGGCCCGACGCTGCTGGAGTACGGCAACGAAGAGCAGAAGCAGCGGCACATCCCGCCGATCGTCCGCGGCGAACTGCGCTGGTGCCAGGGCTATTCCGAGCCGGGTTCGGGCTCGGACCTGGCCAGCCTGCAGACCAAGGCCGAGGACAAAGGCGACCACTTCCTGGTCAACGGCCAGAAGATCTGGACCTCGGGCGCACAGTACGCCGACTGGTGCTTCTGCCTGGTACGCACGGATCCCACCAAGAAGCACGAGGGGATCAGCTTCCTGCTGATCGACATGAAGACCCCGGGCGTCGAAGTGCGGCCGATCAAGCTGATCAGCGGCGCCTCACCCTTCTGCGAGACCTTCTTCACCGACGTGAAGGTGCCGAAGGAGAACCTGGTCGGCCCGCTGAACGGCGGCTGGACGGTCGGCAAGCGGCTGCTGCAGCACGAGCGCAACGGCATCGCCGGCGCCGACGGCGGGCGGCCGCGCACCAACCCGGCGCTGCTGCGCGAGACGGCCAAGAAGTACATCGGCCTCGACGAGTCGGGGCGGCTGGCCGACACCGACTTCCGCCGCCGGCTGATCGAGCAGGAGATGGACGCCCGCGCCTACGCCCTGACGGTCACCCGCCTTGCCGACGAGGGCAAGAACCGCAACGGGCCCTCGGCGGTGACCTCGATCATGAAGAACGCCTCCTCGCGCATCAACGTGAACAACAACGAGATGATGGTCGAGGCGATGGGTTACCGGGGCCTCGGCTGGGAGGGCGAGGACTTCACGCCCGAGGAACTGGCCGCCACCCGGGCCTTCCTGCGGATCAAGTCCAACACCATCGCGGGCGGGTCGTTCGAGATCCAGAACAACATCATCGCCAAGCGCATCCTCGGCCTGCCGGAGACGACTCACAAGGCTTGAGAGAGATCGTCCCGCCTCCCCGGGCTACACGGCGGGAGGCGGGAGCATCACGCCATCGCGCGGATGGCCTGCAGGGCGAAGTCGATCTCGTGCGGGAAGTTGCGGATCGATGGGGTGAGGCGCGCGTGCGGGCGGGCGTAGGGCGCGACCGAGGCGATCACCTTCCACTCGCGCAGCCGAGAGACGACCTGCTGGGCGCTCATCCCGGCCACGTCGAAGGCGACGATCCCGGCCGACAGCCGCGGTGATCGGGGCGTCACCAGGGTCACGTGCGGCATGGCCGCCAGACCATCCTTGATCTGGGTGGCGAGCTCGGCGGTGCGGCGGGCGACCTCGGCCCGGCCGATGCTCTGGTGCAGCCAGAAGGCCTCGGTCAGGGCCCACGGGTGCTCGAAGGCCTTGAAGCCGCCCGGCGTCATCCGCACCGCGCTGCCCGCGCCGGGATCGGTCCCCGAAATCCAGTGGCTGTAGGCGCTGCTGTCGAGGAAGGTGGGGATGGTCGGCAGGGCGGCGCGCCAGCCGGACTCGGAGCCGTAGATCACGCCTGTTCCGCGCGGGCCGAACAGCCACTTGTGGCAGCCGGCGAACAGGAAGTCGCAGCCGAGCTCGCCGAAGCCCACGTCCTGGTTGCCGAAGCCGTGGACCCCGTCGACGCAGAGCAGCACCCTGTCGGCCTCGCCGCGCGCAGCGTTGATGCTGCGGATCGCCGCGGCGATCGCCGGGATCGGCAGCTTCAGCCCCGTCGAGGAGTGCACCCAGGTCAGCGCCACGACCCGCGTCTGCGGCCCGATCTGGCTGGTGATGCGGGCGCTCAGGCCCGCCTCGCTCACCGTCCGGATGTCCTCGAAGAGGGAGATCTTGCGCACCTTGGCGCCGGTGCGCAGGGCCGCCAGCCGCAGGGACTCGTGGGTGACGTAGTAGTCCTGGTCGGTGGTCAGGATCTCCTGCCCGTAGCGCAGGCGAAGGCCGTTGTAGACCAGCCCCGCGCCCATGGTCGTGGAGTCGGTCAGCGCCACCGCCTCGCCGGGAACGCCCAGGTACTGGCCGGCGGCGGCGCGCGCGCGGTTCTGCAGGCTGCGGTTGTTGCCCTCCAGGTAGACGACCGGGTTGGCGTCGAGCTGGCGGCGGTGGCGCTCGATGGCCTCGCGCACCGGCGCCGGGTGCGAGGCGATCAGCATCGCCGACATGTCGATCCAGTCGGGCGTCAGGGCGAACTGGGCGCGGATACGCCGCCAGTCGACAGCGCGTGGCCCAGGCGGCGTCGCGGGTGGAGCCGGTTCGGCCGCCGGCGACGGATCGGGGGCCGTGGGGAGTTCGGAAGACTGCGCCGCCGCGCTCCCGGCCGCCAGCGCCAGCCCCGACCCGGCCAGGAAGCTCCGCCTTCCGATCTCCATGCCTCGATGCACCCCGCACGCTGCGGCGCCGGAACGGCGCCGCTTGCGAAAGACAACAGGTGCGTGCGGCCAAGGTTCCCGGCGCCGGCCCCTTGTCGGGAACAGCCCGGCGCGGCGCCTGTTGTTCCTGCAAAGGAGACTAAGCGCATGGCCAAGCTCGAAGGCACGCGACAGGACGAGACCGCCCAGCCGTCCAGCCAGAGGACCGGGCCGGAGAAGTGGCTGCTGATCGCCGCCGCCATGATCTCCCTGGCGGTGCTGGGGGCGCTGTTAGTCCTCGCCGCTTGAGGCCAACACGCCCGAGGCGGTTGTGTTGATCGAAATCTCGCAGACCAGTCCCTCAGGGTGCCAGTCGAAGCGGGCCGAGCCCTGCAGCGCCCCGCCCACGGCTCGTTCGACGACGCTCATGCC
>JAQVDF010000349.1 GCA_028698405.1 Phenylobacterium sp.
CAGCAGCTGAGCCTGCGGCGGAGCCCGGAAGGTGGAGCCGGCGGCGGCGCGCAGAGCCAGCCAGTCGGTCGCCTGCCAGCGCAGGGCGATCTTCGGCTTGGTGGTCGAGCCGACGTTTCCGCCGTAGTCCTCGTGACGGACCGCGAGCTGCATGTCGATGGTGTCGGTGAACGGCACCTGCAGTTCGCCGAAGACCGACCAGACCGAGCTGTCGAAGGCTTGGTTGGTCAGGCCGCCGAAGAAGCTCAGCGGGCCGAACTGCTGGTTCAGCGGGCAGTTGGCGACGCCTTCCTCGATGCACGGATTGACGTCCGAGTTCGAGATGTTGCTCACCCGGCGCTCGAAGCCCTGGACGCGGTATTGCGCGCCGAGGGCCCAGCCGATGTCTCCACCCGCCAGGTTCAGGCCGTCGAACCGGCCGTTGATCACGGCGTCGGCGACGAACAGATCCGAACGGGACGAGAAGGCGTAGTTCTCGAACATCCAGTCGGCGATCTCGCGGCTGTTGGCCGCCGCGGCGGCCGAGCCCTCCACGTAGCCCGGGTTGACCTCGCCCGTCGCGGCGTTGCGCGCCACGCCCGTGGAGAACGGGTTGAACCACATGCAGGGGCCGACGCCCGGGGCGCCGGTGGCCGGGTTACAGCCCGGGCCGCCGAGGCCGCGCAGGGCCAGCTGCAGGCGGTTGGTGACGATGTCCGGGGTGGAGATCTCGCTCTCGTTGACCGAGTAGGTCAGCGCGACGTCCCAGCCGATGCCGTTCTCGAACTCGCCCTTGAAGCCGCCGCTGACGCGCCAGCCTTCGAAGTAGCGGCGGTCGTGCTTGGACTCGCCGGTCAGCGGGTCGCCGCCCGCGCCGTACGGGCGCCAGGCCAGGCCGGTGGTGAAGATGCCGCCCAGCGGAGAGGCCAGGATCTGCGCGCGCTGAGCGTCGCTCAGTTGCGGCAGCAGCGCCTGCAGGCCCGGGTTGGCGCTCGGGATGTAGAAGTAGCTCGGTATGAAGGCGCCGACCGGGCCCTGGGCCGACAGCGTCGGGCCGGTGACCGGGGCGTAGCTCGGCGAAGAGTTCTCGCGCGGCACGTCGTGGCTGGCCCACATGGCCTCGCCGTGGAACTCGACGCTGTCGGTGAGCTCGAAGTTCACCTCGCCGTAGAGCTGATAGTGGTCCTCTTCCTCGATCAGGTTGTTGAACCGGCCGAACTGGAAGTAGCAGGTCTGGCCCGAGGTCGCGACGCGCGGATCGTTGCCGAGCGCGGCGCAGGCCGGATCGATGAATCGGGTGGTGGAGGCGAAGCCGGCTCCGGCGTTGGCCGGGATGAAGTAGGCGCCCGGATTGCCGAAGCTCGACCAGCCGCCGCCCGGGTTGGTGTCGAAGGGCGGCATCGCGAAGTCACGCTCGGTGACCGGCAGCTCGCTGCGGTGACGGTAGCCGGCCGACAGCAGGGCGCTGCCGCGCTCGCCGCGCCAGCCGTAGTTGGCGAACACGCTGTACTCGCCGTCCGAGCCCGGGATGAAGCTGTACTGGCCGCCGACCTCGAAGCCGTCGAGCTTCTTGGTGATGAAGTTCACCACGCCGCCGATGGCGTCCGAGCCGTAAGTCGCCGCGGCGCCTTCCTTCAGCACTTCGACGCGGCCGATGGCCGAAACCGGGAACAGGTTGATGTCGACGCCGATGCCGGTCGCCGGGACGGGAGCAACCCGGCGGCCGTTCAGCAGCACCAGGGTGCGCAGGGCGCCCAGGCCACGGAGGTTGACGTTGCTGGTGCCGGTCGACTGGCCGGCGCGGAACTGGTTCGACTCACCGGCCACGCCCTGAACGGCGGGGATCGACTTGATCATGTCGGTGGTCGAGGGCGAGCCCTGCTTCTGCAGCTCGTCCGACGAGATGACGTCGACCGGCAGGGCCGCGTCCTCGGGCGTGCCGGCGATGAACGAGCCGGTGACCACGACCTCTTCGACCTCGGCGTACTCGTCCTGGGCGTGGGCCGCGCCGGCGAGGCCGAGGCTGAGGGCGACGGCGAACGCCGACCCGCTGCAGAAAAATCTGCTTCTGGACATCAAAATACTATCCCCTGTGGAACACTTCCAATTCCCGCCAACGACGCACCTCGTCAGGAACGCTTTGCGGGCGCTGGTTCCTCGCCCCTTTCCGGGATCAATGCCAGTAAATGGGTCAATCTGACGCCAACGTTTTTTACAGTGATGCAGCGCCGCAACAGCTATAGATTTTGACGTATCACTAAAAGTCGCATCGTTACTTATGGTGTACTTACGGCGTTCTTTGACATTTATGCCAAAACCATTGGTACGCGGCAGGACACCACTGCCCGTGCGGCGACGCGGCGCCACAGGCCGCAAAGCCTCGAAATTCCAATTGGTTAGATGGCAAAGGAAACGCCGTCGTCGGGCGCCCCTGGGTGAACCTTCGCGCGTCTGGCGGATTGTCCATAGAACCGGGCGCCGGCGCAGCCGCCGTCCAAGCGCATCTTCGAGAGGACGGCGCGATGAACGTCGAGAACCAGAACGTCTACGAACGCGGCTCCAGCGGCGCGCGAGCGGACGACGCCGCAGCCGCAGCCCCGGGCGACCGGCGCCCGGACGCGGACTTGAAACAACGCCAGGAGCGGTTGCTGGACGAGGGCCTCGAGGAAACCTTCCCCGCCTCGGATCCGGTGGCGGTCGTCCGCCTCACCTGAAAGGCGGGCGAGCGCGACCTCCGCAGAAAAACTAGGCTACGCGCGCTTGCTCAGCGCGGCCGCAATCGCGTGGCTAGGGGATGACGGCGCGCCACGCCCGTCGACGCCCAGACCAGCGCCGTCGTCGAGAGCAGGATGCCGCTGACCAGCGCGCCGATCGCCAGCAGCCCGGCCGGCGTGACCCGAACGCTCGCCCGTAGCCGTAGCCGACCGCCGGAAATCTCCACCTCCGCCGCCTGAACCTCTCGCCCGGTTCCCGCCTCCAGCCCGGCGTCGCCTTCGCCTGTCTCGTCCACCGATCGCTCCTTCCGCACCGCCCGGAAGAATGATCCGCCGCCCCGGCTGTTCCCGCAGGCGCATGTCGGGGAGCCCCTCCGGACCAGGCGCCGGAATAACTGGAAACAGCCCCAGAAAAGCTATCCTTGAATCCCTATCGGTTTTATAGGAGTTCCTGACCTCGCCGTCCTGTGTGACGGCGCTGACCCGGGGAACGTCGAGCGGCTCGGAGCCGCCGGCGGGGACAGATCACAAG
>JAQVDF010000350.1 GCA_028698405.1 Phenylobacterium sp.
CCGCGATCTCCAGCTGCGTGCCCTCCGGCAGCGCGCGGTTGATCTCCGGCAGCAGCTCGCGCATCCCGTGGCTGATCGCCAGGTCGTTGGCCTGGCTCTGGCGGGTGATGCCGATACCGACCTGCTCGCGGCCGTTGGAGCGGAACGAGCGGCGGTGCTCGTCCGGCCCCTCTTCGACACGGGCGATGTCGCCCAGCCGGACGACGTATTCGCTGGAGGATGCGCCGTCGGCCGCGGCCCGCGAGGCCGCCGAGGTGATCGGCAGCTGGGCGAACTGCTCGGGGGTCGCGTAGCCGCGGTTCACCCGGATGGTGAAGTCCTTGGCCGGCGCCTCCAGAGAGCCGGCCGGCAGCTCCAGGTTGTTCTGGGTGAGAGCCGCCTCGACCTCGTCGACGGTGATGCCGCGGGCGGCCATGGCGGCCGGGTCGAGCCAGACCCGCATGGCGTAGCGCTGGGCGCCGCCGACGAACACCTGGGCCACGCCCGGAATGGTCGAGATCCGCTCGACCAGGTAGCGCTCGGCGTAGTCGGTCAGCTCGAGCCGGTTCATGGTCTTCGAGTTGAACGACAGGAAGATGATGGCGCCCGCGTCGGCGTCGGCCTTGCGGATCTGCGGCGGGTCGGCCTGTTCGGGCAGCGCCGCCGTCACCCGGCTGACCGCGTCGCGGACGTCGTTGGCGGCGTCGTCCAGGTTGCGGTCGAGCTTGAACGAGATGTTGATCTGGCTGCGGCCGTCGCGCGAGCTCGAGTTGACCCGGTCGATCCCCTGGATGCCGGAGACCTGCCGCTCGATGACCTCGGTGATCCGCTCCTCGATGACCTCCGCCGAGGCGCCGCGGTAGTCGGTGGAGATCGACACCACCGGCGGGTCGACGCTCGGCAGCTCGCGCACCGACAGGCTCAGGAAGCAGGCGAGCCCGATCACGCACAGAATGATCGCCGCCACCGCGGCGAACACCGGCCGCCGGACGGAAAGGTCGGAGATCATCATGCCGGCGGACCTTTCGCCGGGGTCTTGGCGGCGCCGGCGATCCGCACGGGCTGACCGGGCTGGATGCGGTTCAGGCCGTCGCCGACGATGCGCTCGTTCGCGGTCACGCCGTCACGGATCTCCACGAAGCCGTTCTGGCGCACGCCCGCCACGATCGGCCGCTGCTCGGCCACGGTGCGGCCGTTCTGCTGGGCGACCACGAAGACGAAGGTCGAGTTGCCCTGCACGGACACCGCCGCCTCGGGAACGGCAAGACCCGTGCGGCTGCCGCGGGCGATGCCGACGCGCAGCATCATGCCGGGCTTCAGCCGGCCGCCGGTGTTGGGGAACTCGGCGCGGGCGGTGATGGCGCGCGTGCGCGGGTCGACCCGGGTGTCCAGGCGCTGGATGGTCCCATTGATGGTCTCGCCGGGAAAGGCGTCGGCGGTGGCGAAGATGGTCTGGCCCTCGCGCAGGTTTCCCAGGTAACGCTCGGGGATGTCGAAATCGACACGCACGGCGGACAGATCGTCCAGCGTGACGATGGGAGCGCCCGGGTTGACCAGCGCGCCGGGGGCGATGTCGGTCAGGCCCACGACGCCGGCGAAGGGCGCTCGGATCACCCGATCCTCCTCACGGGCGCGAGCGGCGGCAAGGTCGGCCTGGGCGGTGCGGTAGGCGGCCTCGTACTGTTCGATCGCGGCCTGGGAAGCGAAGCCCTTCTCTCCAAGCTGGCGCCAGCGCTCGTAGGCGCGGCGGGCCTCCAGCAGCCGGGCCTCGGCCTGGGCCACCGCGGCGCCCTGCTCGGCCGCCTTCAGTTCCACCAGCACCGCGCCCTTCGGCACCTGCTGGCCGTCGGAGAAGTGGACCTTTTCCACGAGTTGGGTCGCCGCCGCGGTCAGGGTCACCGACTGGCGCCCCTTGGCCACGCCGATCACCTCCAGCGCGTCGACGAACTCGTGCGCCTGCGGCTGGACCACCGCCACCACGGCGGCGGCGCCGGGACCACCAGGGCCGCCCCCGGGTCCGCCTGGGCCCGGCTGATCGCCGCCCTTCCCCGCGACGAGCTTGAGGCCGGCCGCGAGGATCATCACGGCGAGCACGGCGATCGCGCCGACAAGGAAGAAATGACGTCTTAACAACAGCGACTCCAGTCCCCTGAAATGATGAGGCCTCCCCCAAGAAAATCGCGGGAGATTGGTTTCGAACCTATTCCCGCTCGGTAACCGATCAATGGCGCGGCATTGCGCCGGTGAAACGCGCGCCGCAAATCCTCATCCGCCGTGTCGACCTCCGCGGTAGGCGGAGGGCGCCACGCCCATGCGCTTCTGGAAGAAGCGCGAGAAGTAGGCGGCGTCCGAAAATCCAAGACTATCCGACAGCTTCGAGACGCTCATAACACCGAAGATGAGTCCGCGACGGGCCTCCAGCATCAAACGGTCGTGAACCAGCGCCAGGGGCGCCTTGCCGGTCACCCGCCGGCAGGCGCGCGACAACCTGGGCAGTCCCACGCCCAGCGCCGCAGCGTAGTCTTCAAGCGGGTCGTGCGCCGTGAACCGCTCCTCGATGCGGGCCTGGAAGCGGCCGACGAGCGCGGCGTCGCCGCCGCCCGGCGCCTCGATCGCCGTCTCGGCCGCGCGGGCGACCAGCGAGACGATGCGCAGGTAGCCGGCCAGCAGCCCCGAGCGGCGGCCTGCCCCGCATCGCGCAGCCTCGCCGTGCAGGAAACCGAAGGCGGCGGCCAGTTGCCCGGCCGCGCCCTCGGACGGAACGATCACCAGAGGGCGGGCGAGCGCCGCCATATCCTCCGGCGGGACCAGCCCCGCCAGCGCCTCGCCCAGCGCCAGCACCACCAGCCCCTCCGCCCCCGGCGACAGTTCGAACTGGGGAACGACGCCCGGCGGGGCGACCGCCAGGACCGGCCCCCTCACGACATGGACGCGACCGTCGAACTCGCAGGTCCCCTCGCCTCGGGATATCCAGGTCAGCTGCTGCAGGTCGTGGCGGCGGTGCGGCGGGCCGCGCCCGCAGGCGCCGGCGAGGCGCGCGGCCAGCGGCTCTACATGGATCGGGTCGAGCGCGTCGTAGGCCGGGAGTGCGGGTGAGCACAACTCTCTCATCGGGCCGGCGGCTCCCCTGGCTGCACGCGGCAGGATCTAACGCGGATGTGTAAAAAGTCCAACTACGTCGGGTAAGGGCACGCCGAAGCGCGCGGGGCGCTATCTCGGCCTCGCCGGGCCGTGCTAGCAGCGGC
>JAQVDF010000351.1 GCA_028698405.1 Phenylobacterium sp.
CGCAGCTCGTCGTCGGTGACCGCGAGCGGCGCCGTCAGGTCCGCCGTCTCCTGGCTGGGCCAGGCGGCCTCCAGTTCCTTCAGCAGCGCCGCCGCCGAACAGATCTGCCCGGGCGTGCAGTAGCCGCACTGGAAGGCGTCGTGCTCGAGGAAGGCCTTCTGCACGGGATGCAGCCGTTCAGGCGTGCCCAGCCCCTCGATGGTGGTCACCTCGTCGCCGTCGTGCATCACCGCGAGCGACAGGCAGGAATTGATCCGCACGCCGTTGACCAGCACGGTGCAGGCCCCGCACTGGCCGTGGTCGCAGCCCTTCTTCGTGCCGGTCAGCCCGAGCCGCTCGCGCAGCAGGTCGAGCAGCGTGGTTCTGGGATCGAGGTCGAGCGTCCGCGGCTCGCCGTTGACGGTGATGGTCGCTTGCATCGACCCCTCCCCCTCTGCCGTTGACGGATGGGGCGGCCGCCTTGTGCCGGCGGCTCGCACCCGAATAACAAGGGTAGCCCTCAGGCCTCGCCGGGCGCCAGAGCCTTGACGCTCAGGGCGTGGATCGGCCCCTTCAGCTCCTCCGAAAGCGCCTGGTAGACCAGGCGCTGGCGCACCACCTTGGGTTTACCGGCAAAGGCGGCCGCCTCGATCAGCACGTTGAAATGGCTTTCTCCGCCGGGCCGGCTGCCGGCGTGGCCGGCATGGCGCGCGGACTCGTCCTCGATCTCGAGCCGGGTGGGCTCGAACGCGGCCGTGAGCTTGTTGTGGATGGCTTCGAATATGGCGCCCATTCGGGTGATCTTCAATTCTTGAAAGGGACTGTCTCCGCCTCATACTCAGACGATGCCCGGCGCGTTTCAATACAAGCCCAAGTTCGTCGACATCCGCGTGCGCCCCCCCAAGCCGGAGGAGGCTGCGCAGGAGGATGTCGTGCTGCTCAAGCCCGGCGAGCGGCAATGCGACCACCCCGGCTGCCGGCTGGCGGCGACCGCCCGGGCGCCCAAGTCGCCGGACATGCTCAACGAGCACTACTGGTTCTGCCAGCCGCACGCGGCCGAATACAACCGCAACTGGAACTTCTTCGCGGGCATGAGCGACGAGGAACGCGAGCGGCGCGTCACCGAGGAGCTGACGACCGGCGGGCGGCCGACCTGGGAGATGAAGGCCGGCCGCTTCTCGCGCGAGGCGGCCAGCTTCGCGGCCAAGTTCGGCACCCGCAACGCCAGCGGCTACCGCGATCCGTTCAACCTGTTCGGCGGCGGCGGCCCGCAGGCCCAGGCTCAGGCCGAGGCTTCCCGCCGGCTCGGCAAGATCGAACGCAACGCGCTGGCCGAACTCGACCTCGACGACAACGCCGCCGGGCCCGAGATCCGCGCCCGCTACACCGAGCTGGTGAAGCGCTTCCACCCGGACTCCAACGGCGGCGACCGCTCCTCGGAGCCCAAGCTGCAGCGCGTGATCCGCGCCTACCAGTCGCTCCGCAAGGCGGGGATGGTCTGAGCCTTCGCCCTCCTCTACCTCCCCCGCGTAGCGGCGGGAGGTAGGACGTCGACCCCTACACCGGCGTCTCGCCCGCCACCGTCGTGCGGTGCATGACCCGCAGGTGGCCGTCGTAGCCGCCCTCGGCGAAGTGGATGGTGCAGCGGTTGTCCCACATCAGCAGCGTCCCCTTGACCCACTTGTGGCGGTAGACGAACTGCGGCTGCGTCATGTGGGCGAACAGGAAGCCCAGGATCGCCCCGGCCTCCTTCTCGGTCATGCCCTCGATGCCGACCGTGTAGACCGGACTGACGAACAGCGCCTTGCGGCCCGTGACGGGGTGGGTGCGGACCAGCGGGTGGACCTGGGTCTTCTCGGCCTCGGGGGAGGTGATGATCTGCATCGTCCGCTTCTCGGTCTCGCGGGCGAAGACGCCCTTGGTCCCGTAAGGCCGGGCGGCGCTGTGCACGGCCCTCAGCGGCGCCAACACCGCCTTCATCGTCTCGGACAGCGCCTCGTAGGCCGCGGCGCAGTCGGCGAACAGGGTGTCGCCACCAAGCGGCGGGACCACCTCGGCGCGCAGGATGGTGGCGGCCGGCGGCTGGGCCTGGAAGCTCCAGTCGGCGTGCCAGCCGGCCCCGAAGTTGGTGGCCTTCTCGTCCGGCTCGCGGCGCAACTCCAGCACGTTGGGCCGACCCTCCATCGGCTTGATGAACGGATCCTCGCCGAACGCGCCGATCTGCAGGGTGAAGGCCTCCAGCGCGTCGAGGTTCAGCGGCTGGTCTGGGAAGGAAATCACCCCGTGACGGGCGAAAGCGGCTTTCACCGCGGCCGGCGTCTCCCCATCTAAGGGCCTGCTCAGATCAACGCCCGTGACCCGCGCGCCGAACCCGGATTCAGACGGCTCGACGACGAGGTTTCCCCGCGCGGTCTGGACCTGGACGGACATGGCGCTCCTCCTGAAACCCGCGTGCGACGCGGCATCAAACGCATGTTTGCAATGCGCGCGCACGCCCTGTAATCGAACCTGGACATGACCGTGCTCGCCGAAACCTCTGACGACAAGCTCCTCTCCCTGGTCCCGGACCGGATGGTCTCCGCACGCGAGACGTTCGGGATCGATTCCGACATGCAGGTGCCGGCCTTCTCCGAGCGCGACCCGCACGTCCCGGACATCGACGCCGCCTACAAGTTCGACCCGGAGACGACCAAGGCGATCTGCGCCGGCTTCACCTACGACCGGCGGGTGATGGTCCAGGGCTACCACGGCACCGGCAAGTCGACCCACATCGAGCAGGTCGCCGCGCGGCTGAACTGGCCGCTGATCCGGGTCAACCTCGACAGCCACGTCAGCCGGATCGACCTGGTCGGCAAGGACGCCATCGTCCTGAAGGACGGCAAGCAGGTCACCGAATTCCGCGAGGGCATCCTGCCCTGGGCGATCCAGCGGCCCATGGCGCTGGTGTTCGACGAGTACGACGCCGGCCGTCCCGACGTGATGTTCGTGATCCAGCGGGTGCTGGAGGCGCAGGGCAAGCTGACCCTGCTGGACCAGAACCGGGTGATCCGGCCGAACCCCTGGTTCCGCCTGTTCTCGACGACCAACACCATCGGGCTGGGCGACACCACGGGCCTCTACCACGGCACTCAGCAGATCAACCAAGGCCAGATGGACCGCTGGTCGATCGTCGCCACGCTCAACTACCTCCACCACGACGTGGAGGCCGAGATCGTGCTGGCCAAGGCGCCG
>JAQVDF010000352.1 GCA_028698405.1 Phenylobacterium sp.
CTGGTGCGCCAGCAGGTGCGACTGGATCTGCGTGACCGTGTCCATGGTGACGCTGACCACGATCAGGATCGACGTGCCGCCCAGATAGAAGGGCACGTTGTAGAAGCTGATCAGCGCTTCCGGCAGCAGACAGACGATGGTGATGTAGGCCGCGCCGATCACCGTCAGGCGGGTGAGCACGAAGTCCAGGTACTCGGCCGTCCGCTTGCCCGGCCGGATGCCCGGCAGGAAGCCGCCGTACTTGCGCAGGTTCTCCGCCGTCTCGTCCGGATTGAACACGACCGAGGTGTAGAAGAAGGTGAAGAAGACGATCAGCGCGCCGTAGAAGACCATGAACAGCGGCTGGCCGTGCGACAGCTGCGCGACGACCGTCGGCAGCCACTGGGCCCAGCTCGGCAGGTCGGCGGTGGCCAGGAAGCCCATCACCGTAGTCGGAAGCAGCAGCAGGCTGGAGGCGAAGATCGGCGGGATCACGCCCGAAGTGTTGATCTTGAGCGGCAGGAACGAGGTCTCGCCGCCGAACATCCGGTTGCCCTGCTGGCGCTTCGGATACTGCACCAGCAGCCGGCGCTGCGAGCGCTCCATGAACACAATGGCCACCACGACGCCGACGGCGATGGCCATGATCAGCAGCACCGCGATGGTCGGAATGCCGCCGGTGGCGCCCAGGTTGAACAGCCGCAGCACCCCACCCGGCAGGCCGGCGACGATACCGGCGAAGATGATCAGCGACACGCCGTTGCCGACGCCGCGGCTGGTCACCTGCTCGCCCAGCCACATCAGGAACAGGGTCCCGCCGGTCAGGGTGACGACGGTGGAAATGATGAAGAACGGCCCCGGGCTGGTGACCAGGCCCGGCTGCGACGAGAGCGCCGTAGCGATGCCGAACGACTGGAAGATGGCCAGCACCACGGTGAGGTAGCGGGTGTACTGGTTGAGCGTCTTGCGCCCCGCCTCGCCGCCTTCCTTCCGGAGCTTCTCCCACGGCGGATAGATGGTGCCGAGCAGCTGAACGATGATCGACGCCGAGATGTAGGGCATCACGTTCAGGGCGAAGATGGCCATCCGCTCGACGGCGCCGCCCGAGAACATGTTGAACATGCCCAGGATGCCCTGGCTCTGGCCCTGGAAGGCCTGGGCGAAGGCGACCGGGTCGATGCCGGGGATCGGGATGAAGGTGCCGATCCGGTAGACCAGCAGGGCGCCCAGCGTGAACCAGATGCGCTTGTGAAGCTCGGTCGCCTTGGCGAAGGCGCCGATGTTCATGTTGGCGGCGAGCTGTTCTGCGGCCGAAGCCATTTAGATCCCCACGACTGGTGCGCGCCCACACATAGGCGCCACGCCTCGGTTCGTCACCCCGGCCGTTAGCATCGCCGGCCGCCGGGCTACAGGGGCTTTATCGCCTCACCGGGCCCGGACGGCCACGCACGCCGGCGCGACGGAGCCGGATCAGCCTTCCTGAGCGGCCGGTTCCGGGCGGGTCACGGTGAGCTGGCCGCCGGCGGCTTCGACGGCCTTGCGGGCCGTGGCCGAGGCCGAATGGACGGTCAGGTTCAGCTTGGACTTCAGCTCGCCCTTGCCGAGCAGCTTCACGCCGTCCTTCACGCGGCGCAGAACGACGGCCTTGACCAGCGCCTCGCCGTCGATCGGAGACTTGGCGTCCAGCTTGCCGGCGGCGATCGCCTGCTCGATCCGCCACAGGTTCACCTCGGCGAGGTCCTTGGCGAAGGGATTGTTGAAGCCGCGCTTGGGCATGCGCATGTGGAGCGGCATCTGGCCGCCCTCGAAGCCGCTGATGGCGACGCCCGTCCGGGACTTCTGGCCCTTCACGCCGCGACCGGCGGTCTTGCCCTTGCCCGAGCCCGGGCCGCGGCCGACGCGCATGCGCGCCTTGGTGGAGCCCTCGCGCGGGGCCAGTTCGTTGAGCTTGGTCATCTCGCCTCTCCTCGGAGATTCATCGCCGGAGCCCGAAGCTCCGACTCGGCATGAAGTTGAAAAGGAGCGCCCCGCTCGGGGCGGGGCGCTGGGTCGTTGTCGGCTAGCCTTCGATCACTTCGACCATGTGCTGGACCTTGGCGATCATCCCGCGCACCGCGGGGGTGTCCTCCAGGGTCGAGACGCGGCCGACGCGGTTCAGGCCCAGGCCCACCAGGGTGGCGCGCTGGTCCTTCTTGCGGCGGATCGGGCTGCCGGTCTGACGGACTTTGATCTGAGCCATCGCTACTTATCCTTCGGCGTCGGCCGGCGCAGCGCCCGAGGCCGCGTCGGCGCGGCGGCCGATCACGTCAGCCACCTTCTTGCCGCGCTTGGCGGCGACCTGGCGCGGCGAGGCTTGGGCCTTCAGGGCCTCGAAGGTCGCGCGCACCATGTTGTAGGGGTTGGACGAGCCGATCGACTTGCCCACGACGTCCTGCACGCCCAGCGTTTCCAGCACGGCGCGCATCGGGCCGCCGGCGATGACGCCGGTCCCCGGAGGGGCCGCGCGGACCGTCACCTTGCCCGCGCCCCAACGGCCGGCGCCGTCGTGGTGCAGGGTGCGGCTCTCGCGCAGCGGCACGCGGATCATCGACTTCTTGGCTTCCTCGGTCGCCTTGCGGATGGCTTCCGGCACTTCGCGCGCCTTGCCGTGACCGAAACCGACGCGGCCCTTCTGGTCGCCGACCACCATCAGGGCGGCGAACGAGAAGCGCCGGCCGCCCTTCACGGTCGCCGCGACGCGGTTGATATGAACCAGCTTCTCGACGATTTCGGAATCGGCGCGATCTTCCTGCTGGGGTCCGCCCCGCCGGTCGCGCCGATCGCGTCCACCGCCTTGTTCGCTTCCACGAGCCATCTTGCGTTCCTTAGAAATTCAGGCCGGCTTCGCGCGCGGCGTCGGCCAGGGCCTTGACCCGACCGTGATAGAGGTAGCCGCCACGGTCGAAGATGACGTCCTTGACGCCTTTCTCGAGGGCGCGCTGGGCGAGCAGGGCGCCGACCTTGGCGGCAGCTTCCTTGTCCGAGCCCTTCTTCTGCTCGCCTTCCAGCGAGGAGGCGGCCGCAACGGTCACGCCGCGCTCATCGTCGATGACCTGAGCGTAAATGTTCTTGGACGAGCGGAAGACCGACAGGCGCAGACGCCCGTTCGCCAGCTTGCGCAGGCGGGTCCGGTTGCGCTGAGCGCGCCGCTTGGTGGAGTCACGAGCAGAGATAGACATGGCCTACTTC
>JAQVDF010000353.1 GCA_028698405.1 Phenylobacterium sp.
CGCAAAGGCCCGCCGGGCTGGCCGGCTGGCCCCCACAGGTTGCAGGTTGGTTTGGTGTGAGGCTGCCGCCTCAGGCGTAGCCGAGCATCTCGCGCAGGCCGGGGGCGGCGTGGTCGACCATCCGCTTCTGGATCTCCGGCAGCTCGTCCGGCAGGGTGATCCCACCCGACAGGTGCTCGCGGGCGGTGGCGCTGTGCTTGCGGTCGGCGCCGATGCGCACCCGCTCGCGCCAGTCGGCGGGCAAGGGGCCGATGCCGAACTTGCCGAGTAGGTCGGTAAAGAAGGCCTCGCCGGACGGGGTGTCGAGCTCTCCGAGCGCCTTCACGATGTCTTCGTAGCGGACGATGTGGGCCCCGGCGCCCATCCAGGCGATGGCGTGGAAGATGAACACCTCGCGCAGGGCCGGCGCCATGCCCGGCACTCCCCAGATCACGAAGTTCAGCATCTGCTCGGGCGAGACGCCGCCCTTCTTCATCCGATTGAGCTGCGGATGGTCGAACTGGTCCGAAAGGTTGAACCGCGCCCTGGCCAGCACGTAGTCGTAGGGATCGCGCACCAGGATCACCTGGTTGGCGTGCTTCAGCGCCATGGCCGAAATGTCTGCGAACAGCACGTGGCCGACCGAGAACTGGGGCCGTGCAGGGTCCAGCGCCAGGATGTGCTGCTGGAAATTGGGGATCTGCAGGAATTCGCGGTCGTAGTGCTGGTCGACCGGCACGAACATCCGCACGATGTTGCGCAGCAGGTGGGTGCCGCACTTGGGCACGCTGTTGAGGAAGGCGGTCTGCCGCAGCCGCTGCTGCTGGAAGCGTCGCACTTCCGAGTTCAGGGTGTCGGGCCTGCTTGCGATGATCGCCGGCATGTCGCTTCCTTCGCTGACGCGATCCTGGGCTAGGACCAAGGCCGTTTGGACGCAAGACCGAAGGTGGCGACGCCTGCTATAGACGGCCCACGGCGGCGGCGCGCCGCTTCGCACTCGTCGAGGCCAAAGCTGAGTTCGTTCGCAACGCCCTCCCGACGCAACCTGCTCCTGGGCGTCGCCGGCGCCGCTCTCGCCGGCTGCGCGGTCGTGCCGACCCGGCCGCGGGTGCTTGTCAACATGGCCGATCTCTCGCCACCGGCGCCGCCGAAACCCGCGCCGGGGCCGGCCGATCCGGACGAGACGGAACTGACCACCGGCGCAGACGCCGCCGCCAGGGTCACCGCTCCGGTGCTGATCAATGGTCAGGGCCCGTACGAATTCGTCGTCGACACCGGCGCCAACCACTCGGTGCTGGCGAGCGAGGTGGCCGCCCCGCTCGACCTCCCCACCGCCGGCCGCGCGGGGGTCCACGGCATCGCGGGGGTGGAGCCCGCCGAGACGGTTCTGGTCCGCTCGCTGACCATCGGCACGCTGACCTCCCGCCGCATCCGCGCGCCGCTGCTCCCCAAGGCCAGGCTCGGCGCCGACGGGCTGCTGGGCGTCGACGTGTTGAAGAACCGCCGGGTGCTGATCGACTTCCAGAGGAACGAGCTGCGGATCGGCTCCTCGCGCGAGCCGAGCCTGCTGGTCGGCGCCCCCGCCGGACGGCTGTCGTCGCGCCAGCCGGACCCCTCGCTGGTGGTCGTGCCGGCCCGCCAGCGGTTCGGCCAGCTGATCATCATCGACGCCGACATCGGCGGCCAGCCGGTCACGGCCTTCCTGGATAGCGGTTCCCAGAACACCGTCGGCAACCTGGCGCTCGGCCGTCTGCTCTCGGCCAATCCTGTGCTGGCCGCGCAGAAGATGGTGGTCCAGCTGATCGGCGTCACCGGCCAGACGGTCAGCGGCGAGCTGTTCCCGATCCCGCCGCTGCGTATGGGCGGCCTGCGCATCGGCAACATGTCGGCCGTGTTCGTCGATCTGCACGTCTTCGACATCTGGGATCTCAAGGACACCCCGGCGATCCTGGTCGGCGTCGACGTGATGCGGCACTTCCGGTCGATCGAGCTCGATTTCGGAGGCAAGAAGGTGACCTTCCAGACCGGGCCGGGCGCCCGGCCCATTCCAGCAGAGGCAGGCGCCGCGCCATGAACGATCCCCAGGCGATCCAGCAGCTCGTGCGGCAGGCGCAAGGCGGCGACGCCGCCGCACAGGAGGCGCTGGCCGATCTGCTCGACCAGCAGGGCCGCGCGGCCGACGCGCTCCGGGTCCTGCAGGCCGCGGCGGCCTCCGGCCGGCCCTCGGCGCTGGCCAAGTTCGGGCTGCGCCGGCTGGTCGGGCACGGCGCCCCGGCGTCGCCAGCCGAAGGTGCGGCGGCGATCGTGGCGGCGGCGGAGGCGGGCGATCCCTTCGGCCTGGCCATGGCGGCGGTCATCGCCGCCGGCGGTATCGGCGTGCCGCTCGACATCCACGCCGCCCTGACCTGGCTGGCCCGCGCCGCCGAGCGGGGCGATCCGCGCGCCGTCTGCCAGCTCGGCCTGATGGCCCGGGCCAGCGGCGGCGATCCGGTGGAGGCCAACAGGGCGCTGGGCCTGGCGGCCGACGCCGGTTTCGCGCCGGCCCGCCGGGCGGTCATCCCGCCGTTCATCCCGGGCGTCGCGGACTTCCAGCGGCTGGCGGCGGAAGTGAACCCCTTCCTGTTCGGCCCCATCGCGCCGCCCGAGACGGTCTGTGAGGCGCCCTGCGTGCGCGTCGTGCCCGACCTGCTGCCCGCCTGGGCCTGCGACTATGTGATGACCCTCGCCGAGCCCGGGCTCGGCCGCGCCAAGGTGGTGGACGAGCGGGGCGGGGAGAGCGTGCGCGAAATCCGCACCAACCGCGTGGTCAACTTCGGCCTGGTCGACAGCGACGTGCTGCTGGAGCTGATCAACACCCGCCTGGGCGCCGCCGCCGGCCTGCCGGCCGAGAACGCCGAGGGGCTGGGGGTGCTGAACTACCAGGCGGGCGAGGAGTATGCGGCGCACGTCGACTACATCCCCGACACGCCGGCCAACGCCGCCCACCTCGCCGCGCGCGGCCAGCGGGTGCGCACCCTGCTGGTCTATCTCAACGACGACTTCGAGGGCGGAGATACCGAGTTCGTGCGGCTCAAGCGCGGCTTCCGCCCGCCCCGGGGCTCGGCGCTGATCTTCGACAACGTGACGCCCGACGGGCAGGTGGACCCGCTCACCCTGCACCGCGGCGCGCCGCCGACGCGCGGGCAGAAATGGGTGATCTCCAAATGGTTTCGCAGCAAGCCGCT
>JAQVDF010000354.1 GCA_028698405.1 Phenylobacterium sp.
GGCTGGTCTGAAAGGTAGCGATGCAGGGCGGTGGTGCCGCCCTTGTGGGTCCCCACGATCAGGAAGTCGATGCGGCGCGGCATGGCCCGCGCTTGGCACGCCCCCGAGGCGCGCCGCAAGACAGGTCTGTGGCCGAGCTTGATCCAGCGCAAGGCGCGGACGACTTTTGCGAAGAGATTGGCGAGGTCGCGGCGCCGGACCCTTCCCGGCGCCGCCCGAATTTTCAGGAGGACCTATGCTGCTGCCTCATGGCGCCGTCATCGCCGTCGCTGACGGTGCGAAGCTCGAGCTGTTCCGCAACGCCGGAACCGCCACGGCGCCGTCGCTGACGGCGCTCCCGACCCCCGAGCTGACGCCCCAGAACCGCTCCGCGGGGGTTCGTCGGGACTCGACCGTCATCAACCCCGAGGACCAACTCGAGGAGGACGCCCACGCCGCGGCGGTGGCAGAGTGGCTGAACCACGAGGTGCTGACCCACCGCATCGAGAAGCTGGTGGTGATCGCCCCGCCGCGCACGCTCGGCGAGCTGCGCCGCCACTACCACAAGGAGCTGACCGCCGCCCTGATCGGCGAACTGCCCCGCGAGCTGATCGGACGCGGTCCGCAGGCGGTGGTCGAGGCGCTCCGCGGCAAGTGACGCGCCGGCGCGGTCGGAGTCCTGTTCCGGTCGCGCCTCAGGCGTGCGAAGAGTGCGACAGCTTGGCCGCCGAGAAGCCGAAGCGCCCGCCGCCGGCGGGCAGTCGAAACCGCTAGGAGAACGCCTCTTGTACAAGCACATCCTCATCCCGACCGACGGCTCCGAATGCGCCGCCAAGGGCGTCGACCACGGGCTGTCGCTCGCCAAGGCCCTCGGCGCGCAGGTCACCATCGTGACGGTGACCGAGCCGATGCCGGTGGCCGTGGGCGCGCCCGGCATGGGCTTCGACCCGGGCCTGGTGCTGGCCGACTACGACAAGCACGCCGAGAACGTCGCCCGCAGCGTGCTCGAGGGGGCCCGCAAGGCGGCCGAGGAGAAGGGCGTCGCGGTCGAGACCTTCCACGCCCCGCGCTCGCACCCGGGCGAAGCCATCGTCGAGGCCGCCAAGGCGCGCGGCTGCGACCTGATCGTCATGGCCTCGCACGGCCGCCGCGGCGTGCGCCGCCTGCTGCTGGGCAGCCAGACCGCCGAGGTGGTCGGCCACAGCGAAGTGCCGGTGCTGGTCGTCCGCTAAGTCCGCAGCGTCGCCGGCCGCCGCCCGATCCGGGCCGCGCGGCCGGCGGACGCTCACCCCGCCTGCGGGCGGCAGTAGCTTTCGTAAAGCAGCTCGATGATCCGCGCGGCCGAGGGGTCGACCAGCCGGTAGTAGATGGTCTGGCCCTCGCGCCGGGTGTCGACCACCCCCTCGGCGCGCAGCTTGGCCAGATGCTGCGAGGCGGCGGTCTGGCTGAGCCCCGTCCGCCGGGCGAGCTCGCCCACCGCATGTTCCCCCTCGCCCAGCTGGCACAGCAGCATCAGCCGCGGTTCGCTGGCCATCAGCTTGAGCAGCCGCGTCGCCGCCCGGGCGTTCGAAGCGAGGGTCTGGAGTTCCTCGGCGCTGGGGAGCGCCCCGGCGACGGCGTTCGGCATGGCGCCAAGGTGGGGGTTGGGCGCGGATAGCGCGCCGGGGCGGCCCGTCACAGCCGCGCCAGCACGGCTCGCAGCTTGTCCGCCACGAGCTGGGCCTTCTCCTTCAGCTGCGGGTTGGGGATCGCCTGCATGGAGGCGACCGGGTCGATGGCGGCCACCTCGACGCGGCCCTCGCCGGCGTCCTGCAGCACCACGTTGCAGGGCAGCATGGTCCCGACCTTGTCCTCCAGCTTCAGGGCCTCGTGAGCCAGCGTCGGGTTGCAGGCGCCGAGGATCTTGTAGGGCCGGAAGTCGGCGCCGAGCTTGGCCTTCATCGTGGCCGCGACGTCGATTTCGGTCAGCACGCCGAAGCCTTCCGCGGCGAGGGCCTTGCGGACATTCGCCTCGGCGGCGTCGAACGGGGCGTCGAGGATGCGGGAGAAGTAGTAGCTCATGGTTCAGGCTCCTTTGGACACGGGGGCAGGGGCGGGCGCCCCGGCGGGAAGGCCGTCGTCGCGCAGGACGACGTAGAGGGCGGGGATCACCAGCACCGTCAGCAGGGTCGACGAGGCCAGGCCGAACAGCAGCGAGATGGCGAGGCCCTGGAAGATCGGGTCGAACAGGATCACCGCCGCCCCGATCATCGCCGCCAGGGCGGTCAGCAGGATCGGCTTGAAGCGGATGGCGCCGGCCTCCAGCAGCACCTCGCGCAGCGGCCGCCCCGGCGAACGGGCGTGACGGATGAAGTCCACCAGCAGGATCGAGTTGCGCACGATGATCCCGGCCAGCGCGATGAAGCCGATCATCGAGGTCGCCGTGAAGGGCGCGCCGAACAGCATGTGTCCCGCGACGATGCCGACCAGGGTCAGCGGGATCGGCGTCAGGATCACCAGCGGCAGGCGGAAGCTTTTGAACTGAGCCACCACCAGCACGTAGATGCCCAGGAGGGCGACCGCGAAGGCCGCGCCCATGTCGCGGAAGGTCACCCAGGTGATTTCCCACTCGCCGTCCCACAGCAGGGTGGGGAAGCGCTCGTCGTCGGGCTGGCCGTGCAGGCGAACCTGCGGTTTGGGCAGCCCCTTCCAGTCGTGGCGCTCGATGGCCTCTTGCACGGCCAGCATGCCGTAGATCGGCGCCTCGTACTGACCGGCGAGCTCGGCGGTGACCATCTCGGCGTCGCGGCCGTCGCGGCGGTAGATCGGCCAGCCGCCGGCCTCGCGGCTGGCCTGCACCACCTCGCCCAGCTCCACCAGCCGGCGGCCGGCGGGGCTTTCGGACACGGCCACAGGCGTGGCGGCCAGCCGCTCGCTCCAGGTGCGGTCGGACTGCGGCAGGCGGACGGCGATCTCCAGCGGCGTGCGGCCCTCGCTGCGGTGCGAATAGCCGACCGTGGTTCCGCCCAGCACGGCGCCCAGGCTGTCGAACAGCTGGCCCTCGGCGACGCCCAGGTGCTCCACCTGCGCGCGGTCGGTGGTCAGCCGCAGGCGCGGGCGCCGCTCGCCGAAGCTGTCGTCTACGTCGACGACGAAGGGTACGGCCTGGAACAACTCCTTCACCTCGGCGGCGACGGCGCGGCGGGTCTCGGCGTCGGGGCCGTAGATCTCGGCCAGCAGGG
>JAQVDF010000355.1 GCA_028698405.1 Phenylobacterium sp.
GCTTTTCGGTCGGCCTCAGCGAGCCCGGCCGAGCCCGGCCGAGCTACCGCTACGAAGTGGTGGTGGGCTTACCCAGCGGGTCGCCGCCCCCGCCTTCGACCAGGAGCCGCAGGTGAAGGAGGAGACGCTGACCTTCCTGGGCGGTCGCCGGCCGGTGCAGCTCCTGCACCGCAAGGGCCCTTCCCTGGCCGCCCGGGACGACGAGGGCCGCATCGTCGAGGTCGACGCCGACCTGCTGGCCTCGGAGACGGCGCTCGGGCGGCTCGAGGATCCCTCACGCTATCCGGATCTCGACCTCGTGCGGCGGACCCTCCTGCAGTGGCGCTTCTACCACGACCTGCGAACCGACGCCGCCTCGCCGCTCCGGCGCCCCTGCCCCGCCGTCGCCACGCCCAACCTGGCCTCGGACGGCTCGAACCTGGCGGCCGTGCTGGCGACGCTGGCCCACATCCGCGGCGACACCACCGAGCTCGATTCGGCGATCCAGGCCGCGTTCCCGGGCGCGCGGCTGGTCATCGAGGAGCCTTCCGGCCGGGACGTGGCCTTCGCCCTGCGCTTCCCGGAGTTCCCCAACCGCGAGTTCGAGGCGACCGAGCTGTCGGACGGCACGCTGCGCTACCTGGCCCTCGCGGGCGCCCTGCTGGCCTACCGCCTGCCGCCGTTCATCGCGCTCAACGAGCCGGAGGCCAGCCTGCATCCCTCGCTGATGGGGCCGCTGGCGGACCTGGTGGTGCGGGCCGCCCGCAAGTCGCAGATTCTGCTGGTCACCCACTCCGAGACACTCGCCGACGCCATCGCGGGCACGGGCGCAGCCAAGATCCGCACCGTCGAGAAGCGTGACGGGGCGACCTGCATCGCGGGGCTTTCGCGCTGGGGCGAGTTCCGGGACGATGACCTGGAGGACGAATAGCCGTCCAAGGGAGGCCGGCGATGAAGCGCGTCACGCCCCTGCTGAACGTCCAGGACGTCGAGGCCAGCCTCGCCTTCTGGCGCGACATTCTGGGTTTCGAGGTGGTCCGGACCTTCGACTGGGAGGGGCGGCTCGCCTGGGCCGAAATCGCCAGCGGCGAGGCGCGGCTCATGCTGAATGGCCGGGGCGGCGATCCCGCCGGTCGGATGGCGCGCGAGCGCTATACGGACGTGGTGCTGTGCTTTTCCGTGGACGACGTCCACGGCCTCGTGCGCGATCTGAGGGCCAAGGGCCTGCAGGTGGCCGATCCGGAGGCTCAGGAATACGGCCTCGACGAAATCGTGCTGCGCGATCCGGATGGCTACGACCTGGCCATCTCAAGCCCGTCCGTCGCCCGCGTCTAGATGCGAGCGCCGCCCGGGCGATGCGGCCCGGGCGGCGGCTGGCGGAAGGTCAGTCTTCCTTCGGCGTCAGGACCTGGCGGCCCTTGTACATGCCGGTCTTCAGGTCGACGTGGTGCGGTCGCTTCAGTTCGCCGGTTTCCTTGTCCTCGGCGTAGGCGTTCGGGCCGAGCGCATGATGCGAGCGGCGCATGTTGCGCCGGGACGGCGAGGTCTTTCGCTTGGGAACGGCCATTTGGGAATCTCTTGGGCGTGCAAATTCAAACGGCGGCCGGGAGGGGCCGCCGACGTGAGCGCGGGTGTATGCCCGAAAGCCTTGGGCGATTCAAGTCTCCCCCTCCCCCGGCGTCAGACGAGCCGGCTGCGTTCCTTCGCGGCGCCGATGAAGCTGGCGAACAGCGGGTGGGGGTCGAACGGCCGGCTCTTCAGCTCCGGGTGGAACTGGACGCCGACGAACCAGGGATGGTCTTCGCGCTCGCAGATCTCCGGCAGGACGCCGTCGGGCGACAGGCCGGTGAACTTCAGGCCGTTCTGCTCGATCGCCTCGCGGTAGCGGATGTTGACCTCGTAGCGGTGGCGGTGGCGCTCGCTGATCACTGTGCCGCCGTAAATCTCGGCGACCCTTGAGCCGGCCGCCAGCACGGCCTCGTAGGCGCCCAGCCGCATGGTCCCGCCGAGCGCGTCGCCCTCGCGGCGGACTTCCTTCTCGTTGCCGCGGGTCCACTCGGTCATCAGGCCGACGATCGGCTCGGAAGTGGGACCGAACTCGGTGGACGAGGCCTGCTTGATCCCGGCCAGGTTTCTGGCCGCCTCGATCATGGCCATCTGCATGCCGAAACAGATGCCGAAATAGGGGATGTCGTGCTCGCGGGCGAAGCGGACCGCCCGGATCATCCCTTCCGAGCCTCGCTCGCCGAAGGCGCCCGGCACGAGCACCCCGTGAACCCCGGTCAGCCGCTCGGCGACCAGACCCGCGTCGACCTCTTCGAACGCCTGGCCCTCGACCCAGTCGAACCTGACCCGGACATTGTTGGCCACCCCGCCGTGCACCAGCGCCTCGACCAGCGATTTGTAGGCGTCCGTCAGGCCAGTGTACTTGCCGACGATGGCGATGTTCACCTCGCCGTCGGGGTGGGCCAGCCGGTGGGCGATGTCCTGCCAGCGGCTCAGATCCGGCGGCGGCGCGTCGTTGATGCCGAAGACGCTCAGCACCTCGGCGTCCAGACCCTGAGCATGGTAGTCCAACGGCACGGCGTAGATGTTGGCGCTGTCCATCGCCTGAATGACGGCGGTTTCCCGGACGTTGCAGAACAGGGCGATCTTGCGCCGCTCGCCGGCCGGCAGCGGGTATTCCGTGCGGCAGACCAGCACGTCCGGCTGGATGCCGATCGAGCGCAGCTCCTTCACCGAGTGCTGCGTCGGCTTGGTCTTCATCTCCCCGGCCGTCTTTATGTAGGGCAGCAGGGTCAGATGGATGAAGCAGGCGTGGCCGCGCGGAAGCTCCTGGCCGAGCTGGCGAATGGCCTCGAAGAACGGCAGCCCCTCGATATCGCCGACCGTCCCGCCGATCTCCACCAGCACGAAGTCGACGCCCTCACCCGGATCGGAAAGAACGAACTTTTTGATCTCGTCGGTGACGTGCGGGATCACCTGCACGGTCGCGCCCAGGTAGTCGCCCCGGCGCTCCTTCTCGATGATCGTCTTGTAGATCTGGCCGGTGGTGATGTTGTCGGCCTTGGTGGCGTTGACCCCCGTGAACCGCTCGTAGTGGCCGAGGTCGAGGTCGGTTTCGGCGCCGTCTTCCGTCACGAACACTTCGCCGTGCTGGAAGGGACTCATGGTGCCGGGATCGACGTTGATGTAGGGATCGAGCTTGAGCATGGTG
>JAQVDF010000005.1 GCA_028698405.1 Phenylobacterium sp.
CCACAGCTCCTGGGCCGAGAAGCGCAGGTAGGCGAAGCGCCGCTCTTCCGGCTGCAACACGGCCCGGAACACGGCGGCCATGACCACGGTCTGCACCGCGAGGCCCCCCAGGGTGAACAGCGGCTGCAGCCCCATCATCTGCAACTGCATGCCGACGAGGCCCGCCGGGGCGGGTTCGGCCTGGCCCGCCAGCGCCGCGGTCTGGGCGACCAGGCCGCCGAGCATCAGCAGCATCGCCGCGGTCAGCACGAGGAACAGGCCGGCCCAGCCCAGCACCGCCAAGGGCTCGCGGCGAATGAGACGCAGGCCGGCCCCCGCCGCCTGTCCGATCGAAAGCTCCGCCATCGCCCTCCCCATGGCTCAGGTCACGCGAACGCTACCGCAGGTCGGTGAAGCCGTCACATGCGCGTCGCCACCGCCCGCTTCGCTCCGACGCGGTTCTCCTCTAAGGAGAGGCCATGACGAGCACAGCCGCATCGAGCATCGACCCGGCCGAAGTCGAGCGCTTTTCCCGCATCGCCGCCGAGTGGTGGGACCCCAAGGGCAAGTTCGCGCCGCTTCACAAGTTCAACCCGGTGCGCCTGGCCTTCATCCGTGAGCAGGCGCTGGCCAGGTTCGGGCGGGACGGGGCCGCGCGCCGGCCCTTCGAGGGGCTGAAGCTGCTGGACATCGGCTGCGGCGGCGGCCTGCTGTCCGAGCCGATGTGCCGGCTGGGCTTCGAGGTGCTGGGGGTCGACGCCTCCGAACGCAACATCGCCACCGCCTCCACCCACGCGGACGAGCAGGGGTTGCCGATCACCTATAGGGCCGCCACCGCCGAGCAGCTGCTGGCCGAGGGCGCGGGGCCGTTCGACGTGATCCTCAACATGGAGGTGATCGAGCACGTGGCCGATCCGGGCGAATACCTGCGCACCTGCGCGCGCCTGCTGGCCCCCGGTGGGATGATGATCGTGGCCACCCTCAACCGCACCCTCAAGGCCCTGGCTCTGGCCAAGGTCGGGGCGGAATATGTGCTGCGCTGGCTGCCGGCCGGCACCCACGACTGGCGCAAGTTCCTGCGCCCGGAGGAGGTGAGAGGGTTCCTGGACGGCGAGCCGGTGGCGGTGCAGGGGCCGTTCGGGATCGTGTTCAACCCGCTCACCGGCTGCTGGACGCGGTCCGATGACACGGACGTGAACTATATGATGACGGTGACCCGGCCCGCGGCTTAAGGAACGGCGCAGGATAAGGAGTCCGCATGCCGTCGATCCGCGTGCTTGGCCACGCCTTCCGCGCCTGGCGCCGAAACCTGCGCTGGGCCAAGCACGAGCCGGAGACGCCCTACATCGCCGACTTGCTGTCGGGCGCGCCGGTGTGCCTGCACGTCGGGGCCAGCGACGGGCGGCATTCCTACGTGATGACCAAGGTCGCGCCGCGGGCGCGCATCCACGCTTTCGAACCCTCGGCCTTCACATACGAGGTGCTGAAGGTCTGCATCGCCTGGCACGGCATCGCCGATCGGGTGACCCCCGTCCACGCCGCGGTCTCCGACCGGCCGGGCGAGGCGCTGCTGGTGACGCCCCGCAAGACCTCCGGCCGGATGGGCCGCGCCTACGCCTACGTCGCCGAGTCGCCTCCCGAGGGCGCCGTCCGCCCGGACCTGCAGGACACCGGCGCCGAGGTGCAGCCGACGCCTGTCATCACCCTCGACGACTATTGCGCCGAGCACGACCTCAACCGGATCGACTTCATCCGCATGGACATCGAGGGCGCCGAGCTGCGCGCGCTCAAGGGTGCGCAAGGCGTGATCGAGCGCGACCTGCCCCACGTGCTGGTGGAGATCCACCCGGCGATGCTTGAGGGCCGTTTCGGCGCCTGCGCCGAGGACGTCGTCGAGGTCTTCCGCTCCCGCGGCTACCGCATGTTCGCGCTCAACGGCGACCGGCTCGAGGAGCGCACCACGGTGGTCCCGGACCTGCCGTGGAAGGACTACTTCTTCATTCACCCCTCCCGCGCCTCGAAGCTTCCCGACGGCGTCTTCAAGGCGCGGATGGCGGCGTAGTCTCTCCTGCGCCTACCTCCCGCCGCTGCGCGGGGGAGGTAGGGAACGCGCCCGTCAGTCGAACCCGACGAAGGTGGCCGCCTCGGCCACCGGCTTGCGCTCGGACACCACCGAGTTGGCCGGGAAGGTCCAGTCGGGCCAGCCGAGGGCGATGGCCTTCATGATCACCTGGTCTTCGGCGATGCCGGCGTGCTCGCGGACCACGGGGGACTGCATGATCCCCTGGCTGTTGATCACCGCGCCCAGGCCGCGGGACCAGGCGGCGTTGACCAGGGCGTTGGTCACGGCCCCGCAGTCGAAGGGGGTGTCGTCGCTGCCGTCGAGGGCGCGGTCGTAGGTGATGATCACGCAGACCGGGGCGTCGAACTGGCGAAAGCCGCGCAGCACCCAGTCCTGGCGCTTCTCCTTGTCCTCGCGGGCGATGCCCATGGCCGCGAACAACTGCTTGGCGATGCCGATCTGCCGCTCGCGGTGCTGGCCGGCGAACGGCGGGCCGGTGCGGAACTCGCGCGACTGGGGCACGCCCGCCAGCATGCGCTCGGTGTTGCCGGCGCGGATCCTCTCAAGCGGCTCGCCGGTGACGATGTAGAAATTCCACGGCTGGGTGTTCATCGAGGAGGGAGCGCGCATCGCCAGCGCGAGGATCTCCTCGATCAGCTCGCGCGGGACCGGGTCCGGCTTGTAGCCGCGGATGCTCCGCCGCCCCAGGATGACCTCGTCGAACTTCATGCATGACCCCCGGCGATTCCCTGCCGGACGTCGAGCCGGCGACCCAGCCTAACGCCGGTCGGCGGCTCGCGGCCACACCCAGGCGCGCCAGGGATGCTGATCGGCTGGAAAGAATAACTGGTCGCCTTTCGGCGGTCGCCGGCTCGCATCGCGGCCCAGCTTTGCCTATCACCGAAACGACTGTTTGAACCGGAGCGACGCATGGCCGCCGACCCTCTCTTCCAGCCCTGGTCCTTCAAGGGGCTGAACCTGAGCAACCGCATCGTCATGGCCCCGATGACCCGGTCCTTCTCGCCGGGCGGTGTCGCAACCGATGATGTCGCCGGCTATTACCGCCGCCGGGCCGAGGCGGATGTCGGCTTCATCGTTTCAGAGGGTACGGGCGTCGAGCGTCCGGCCTCGCTGAACGATCCGAACGTGCCCCGTTTCCACGGCGAGAAGGAACTGGCCGCCTGGAAGAAGGTGATCGACGAGGTGCACGCCGTCGGCGGGGTGATGGCGCCCCAGCTCTGGCACGTGGGCGCGGTGCGCACCCGCCATCCCGAGTGGACGCCGCCCGGGCCCTACGACAGCCCCTCGGGCCTGTCGCGGCCTGACAAGCAGTTCGGCGAGCCGATGACCGACGCCGAGGTGGCCGACGCCGTGCGCGCGTTCGCCGAGGCGGCCGCGGCGGCCAAGGCGCTGGGATTCGACGCGATCGAGCTGCACGGCGCCCACGGCTACCTGATCGACCAGTTCTTCTGGGAAGGCACCAACCGGCGCGACGACCGCTGGGGCGGCCCGACCATCGTCGACCGCTCGGCCTTCGCCGCCGAGATCCTCCGCGAAGTGCGGCGCGCGGTGGGGCCTGACTATCCGGTGATCATCCGCATCTCGCAGTGGAAGCAGCAGGACTACGGGGTGAAGCTCGCGCACACTCCGGACGAGATGGAGGCCTGGCTAACCTCCCTGACCGACGCCGGGGCGGACATTCTGCACTGTTCGCAGCGCCGCTTCTGGGAGCCGGAGTTCGAGGGCTCGGACCTCAACTTCGCCGGCTGGGCCAAGAAGCTGACCGGCGCGCCGACCATCACCGTGGGCTCGGTGGGGCTGACGGGCGAGTTCATCGCCGCCTTCGCGGGCGAGGGCTCGCAACCCGCCTTGCTGGACGAGCTGGTGCGGCGGCTGGAGCGCGGCGATTTCGACCTCGTCGGCGTCGGCCGGGCGCTGCTGCAGGACCCCAACTGGGCGCGCAAGGTCAAGGAGGGACGCACCTCCGAGCTGATGGCCTTCGAGCGCTCGGCCCTGGCCAGCCTCAGCTGACGCGGCGCGCCGGCGCTCCGGCCGGCGGCGAACTCCAGGGCTCCAACGGCGTTCACTTCCCGAGGTGACCGTTCGAGGAGAGCTCTGGTGGCTCGAAAAAGACCGAAAGGGGTCCTGGCTCTCGGCTGGGCCTGTGTCAGCTGCGCCGCGACCGGCCGGACCGAGCACGTGCCCACGTCCGAGGACTATCCCGACCATGTGGTGCGGCGGATCCATTTCGAGGCCGGCGGCGGCCACGGCTGGCGCATCTCGGCCCTGACCACGCCGCGCCAGGCGCCGGCGCGCTGGAAGATCGTGGTGATCACCGGCTCGCCGTCCTGGGCGGAGTACTGGGCGCCGGTGATGGCCGAGCTGCCGCCGGACCGCGAGATGCTGGTCGTCGACCGGCCGGGCTTCGCCGGCTCCGAGCCGTTCGACTGCGTGCCGGACATCACCGTGCAGGCGCAGGCGCTGGCCCCGGCGCTGGAGGCCGCGCCCGGCCAGAAGGTGCTGCTGGTCGGCCAGTCCTACGGCGGCGCCATCGCCAGTCTGCTGGCAAGGGACCATCCGAAGCGGGTTCACGGCCTGGTGCTGCTCTCGGCCTTCCTCGGCGCGCCCGGCCCGACCGCCAGGTTCCTCCTGGAGCACGGCTCGAAGGTGCTGGGCCTCTTGCCGCGCGATTTGCGGCACGCGACGCTCGAATGCACCGGCCAGGCGACCCAGCTCCATCACCTGCATGCGGCGCTGCCGCAGCTGAGGGTCCCGGTGCACGTGGTGCATGGGGACGCCGACGACTTCGCGCCCATCGACCTGGCCGAGCGGCTGGCGCGGGAGACGCGCACCCGGCGGCCGATCCGCTTCCAGAGCGTGCCGGGCGCCAACCACTTCATGAACGATGCGCCGCCGCAGCTGCTGCTGGACGTGCTGGCGACCTGCGTCCCGCCAGAGCCGCCGCCGCTGTGGCGACGGGTGCCGCTGCCGAAACTCGGGTGGCCGTTCGCGCGGCCCGCCGGGCAGCTGGCGCAGGCCGTCGGCGCCTAGGGTGAGACAAAGGGGCTTGGCCGCCTCAATCTGAACGGCGATAAGCGAAACCTCAACCGCCCGTCCGGGCCATAAGATTGGGGAGAGCCTCGCAGATGAAGGCCGCCGTACTGCGCGAAGTGGGCAAGCCGCTTCAGATCGAAGACGTCCAGATCAACAAGCCGGGTCCGCGGGAAGTCCTGATCCGCACCGTCGCGGCCGGCGTCTGCCACTCGGACCTGCACTTCATCGAGGGTTCCTTTCCGCACCCGCTGCCGGCGGTGCTGGGCCACGAGAGCGCGGGCATCGTCGAGGCGGTCGGTTCGGACGTGCGCACCGTCAAGCCGGGCGACCACGTCATCACCTGCCTGTCGGCCTTCTGCGGCCACTGCGAGTTCTGTCTGACCGGCCACATGAGCCTGTGCGTGTCGCCCGACACCAAGCGCGATGCGAAGGACGAGCCGCGGCTGACGCAGAACGGCAATCCGATGCCGCAATTCCTCAACCTGTCCTCGTTCGCCGAGCAGATGCTGATCCACGAGCATGCCTGCGTGGCGATCAACAAGGATATGCCGCTGGACCGCGCTGCGCTGATCGGCTGCTCGGTGACCACCGGCGTGGGCGCGGTGATTCACACCTCGAACGTGCGCCCGGGCGAGACGGTGGCGGTCATCGGCTGCGGCGGCGTCGGTCTGTCGGCGATCAACGGCGCGGCGATCGCCGGCGCGGGCCGGATCATCGCCATCGACATGCACCCGGGTAAGGAGAACATGGCCAAGGCCTTCGGGGCCACGGACTTCGTCAACGCCTCCGAGACCGACCCGGTGAAGGAGGTTCTCGAGCTCACCAAGGGCGGCGTGCACCACGCGTTCGAGGCCATCGGCCTCGGCAAGACCGCCGAGCAGGCGTTCAACATGCTGCGCCGCGGCGGCACCGCCAACGTGATCGGCATGATCCCGGTCGGCCAGACGGTCACCCTGATGGGCGCGGCCTTCCTGGGCGAGAAGCGAATCCAGGGCTCGCTGATGGGCTCCAACCGGTTCCCGGTCGACATGCCGCGGCTGGTCGACTTCTACATGCAGGGCAAGCTGAAGCTCGACGACATGATCTCGCGCCGGCTGAAGCTGGAGCAGATCAACGACGCCTTCGACGAGATGAAAAAGGGCGGCATCGCCCGCTCGGTCATCACCTTCGACGCCTGACGCTTCAGGCTCGGGTCCGAGACGAGACGCGCGTCGGCGTTCAGCCGGCGCGCGTTTTCGTTGGCGGCCGGCTCAGTCGCGGGGCTGCCCGTTCTCCCAGTAATAGCGGCCGGTGCCGGGATCGTAGAAGTAGTATCGGCCCGCGCTCTGATCGTAGTACTGGCGGCGGTTGACGTTGTCGTAGCGGGGGGTGGTGGCCGCCCCGAGGGCCGCGCCGGCCGCGCCGCCGACCACCGCGCCGGTGACCGAACCGTCCACGGCCGCGCCGATGGCCGCGCCCGCCAGGCCGCCGGTGGCCGCCCGCTCCGTCATGGTGGTGCCGCACGCCGCGAGCGACAGGGCGCCCACGGCGGCCGCATAGCTGAACATTGGCTTCTTCATGGCTGACCTCTCTGTCGCGATCAGCCAACGGCTCGTCACGTACCGCGGTTCCGCGGCGTCAGGCGAACAGGGCGCGCCGCAGCTCCGCGTCGGGATCGTCCGCCACCCGGCTTTCCAGGTCGAAGATCATCGTCGCCCGGCGGCCGCTCTCGTAGGCCGGCCAGGCGGGCAGGGCGGACGTCGTGGAGTTCCCGGTGCGGGCGAAGGCCAGCCAGGCGGCGCTCATCTGGTCGGCCACCGGCGGCCTGGCGGGCGCCGGCCGGGCGCGGCCGTCAACGGCGAGGCGAGGAGCTCAGCGCTGCAGGCTGGCCTTGGTCAGGGAGGCGGAGGGGCCCTGGGCGAGGTGGCGGGTCTCGGCCTTGGCGGCGACGAGGCGTTCGATCTGCGCCTTCTTGGCCTTGAAGGCCGCGAGTTCGGCGCCGGCCAGCACGGTGCCCTGCGGCACCTTGGCGCCGACCGGATTGATCCGGGAGCCGTTCTTCCAGACCTCGTAGTGCAGGTGTGGGCCGGTCGAGGCGCCGGTCGAGCCGACGTAGGCGATCACCTGCCCCTGGCGCACGCGCTGGCCCGGCTTCAGGCCCTTGGCGAAGCGCGAGAGGTGGGCGTAGCCGGTCTCCCAGCCGTTGCTGTGGCGCACGCGCACCCAGTTGCCGTAGCCGCCCCAGCGGCGGGCCTCGACGAGCACGCCGTCGCCGGCGGCGTAGACAGGGGTGCCGGTTCCGGCCCCGAAGTCGATCCCCTGGTGCATCCGGTTGTAGCCGGAGATGGGATGCCGCCGCATGCCGAAGCGCGAGGTCATCCGCGCCCCGTCGATCGGCGTGCGCAGCAGGAAGCCTTTGATGTTCTTTCCGTTCTCGTCGAAGAACTCGACACCGCCGCCGGGCCGCTCGAAGCGGTAGAAGCGCTGGCCCTTGAGCTCGGCGTACTCCAGCTCGCCGGTCTCCACCGTGCGCCCGCTCTCGGTGACCTTGCGGCCGAACACCAGAACGAAGGGGTCGCCCGGCTGGATCTCGCGGAAGTCGACCTTGTGCGAGAACAGCTTGACCATCTGGCCGGTGATCTGCGGCGTCGCGCCTTGCTTGGCGGCGCTCTGGTAGAGCGAGCCCTGGATTTCGCCGTCGGCGACCGTGAGCTCCTCGCGGACCTCTTCCTCCAGCGCGCGCAGGCGCAGCGCGCCGTCGAAGCTGCGGGAGAGGGTGATGGCGCGGGCCGGTCCGGTGCGCAGCGACAGGCCGATCAGCCGGGCCGGACCTTGCTCGCTCTCGGGCTTGGCCACCGCGGCGTCGAACTTCATGCCGGCCTTGATGTTGACCACGTCCATGGCCCCGCCCAGCGTCTGCACCGCCTGGCGGGCTTCCTCGGGGGCGACGCCGGCGCGCCGAACGGCGGCTTCGAAGGTTTCGCCGGGGCGAACCTTGACCTCCACGCTCTCGGGGCGGGCGAAACCCGGCTGGGCCTCGGCGGCGGCGAACGCCTGATGCTGCAGGGCGGCGATGGCGGCCGGGTCGAGCGGCGGGGGCGCCGCGGGGCCGAGGTCCTGCGGCGATGTCAGCTTCCAGGCCAGCAGCGCCACAGCCAGGGCGCCGACACCGGCGGCCGCCGGAGCGAAACGGAACGACGGCCGTCGCGGATCGAATTCTTGCATCGTGCCCCCGTACTGACGATGTCGCGGTAAGTACCGAATTGAGGCTGTTGGTTAACAGCCGGCCGAGGCAGGCCGAATCACACTGCTATCGGTTAGGTTAATGGGCGGTAACGGTTCGCGCCCATTGGATTTTCGCCCCCGCGGAACTGCGACCGTTGCGGTATTCCGTCGCGCGCCGGCCGCTGTACTCAAAGTAGACCCAGAATGAGTTCTGCCGGCCTGCACAGCGCCGCGCCCTTCGGCGTGGAGACGATCGGCCGGTTCACCAGGATGGGGTCCATCACCATCGCCGCGATGATCGCCTCGTCGGAGGCGCCCGGATCGGTCAGGCCCAGTTCGTCGGCCTTGGTGCCCTTGACCCGCAGGGCCTCGCGCGCGCTGACGCCCATCTTTTCGAACAGCGCCTCGAGCTGTTCGCGGGTCCAACCGGTCTTCAGGTATTCCACGACCTGCGGCTCGATCCCCTTCTCCCGCAGGAGGGCGAGAGTGTTGCGGGAGGTGCCGCAGGCGGGGTTGTGATAGATCACCACGTCGCTCATGGCGCCGGTTTAGACCAGCGGGCGCGCGAGAGCCAACCCGCAGCGGCCGCCGTAACGTCGCAGGCCGCCGCCCGATCCCCGGCCGGCCCGCTTGCGCCGCGCGTCCGCGTCCTGCCACCTTTGCCGCAAGAGAGGACGCCAGATGACAGAAGCCGCCTACGCCGAGCCGATCCTCGAGCCGGACCTGCCGATCGTCGATCCGCACCATCACCTGTGGCACCGGCCGGGCGCCAAGGGCGCCGATTTGCCGCCGCCCAGCCATCCGTTCGAGGCGCTGACGCGGCTTTCGCCGCGCTACCTGCTGGACGAGCTGCTGGCCGACCTGCGCCGCGGCCACAACGTGAAGGCGACCGTCTTCGTCCAGTGCGGGGCAATGTACCGGGGCGACGGGCCGGCCCACCTGAGGCCGGTCGGCGAGACCGAGTTCGTCAACGGCGTCGCGGCGATGAGCGCCAGCGGCATCTACGGCGACGTGCGGGCCTGCGCCGGCATCGTCGGCCACGTGGACCTGACCCAGGACGAGGCGCTGGTCGCCGAGGCGCTGGAACGGCACCTGCAGGTGGCGCCCGACCGTTTCCGCGGCATCCGCCACAGCGCTTCCTGGGACGCCGATCCCGCGGTGCTCGGCCCGCTCCAGCGCGGGGCGGCCGGCCTCTACGCCTCGGACGCCTTCCGGCGCGGCTTCGCGCGGCTGGCGCCGCTCGGCCTGTCCTTCGACTCCTGGCTGCTGGAGCCGCAGATCCCCGAGCTGACCGACCTCGCCCGCGCCTTTCCCGAGACGACCATCGTCCTGGACCACGTCGGCACGCCGCTCGGCATCGGCGCCTACGCCGGCCGGCGCGAGGAGCGGTTCGAGACCTGGCGCAAGGCCATCGCCGACCTCGCCGCCTGCCCGAACGTCGTGGCCAAGGTGGGCGGGCTGGCGATGCCGTTCGCAGGCTTTGCGACCTTCATGTCCGACCCGCCGGCGAGCTCGGAGAGGCTGGCGACCGACTGGCGGCCCTACGTCGAGGCGACCATCGAGGCGTTCGGGCCGGACCGCTGCATGTTCGAGAGCAACTTTCCGGTCGACCTCGGAAGCTGCACCTACGATGTGCTGTGGAACGCCTTCAAGCGGCTGGCGCAGGGCTGGTCGCCGGACGAGAAGGCGGCGCTGTTCAGCGGCACAGCCACACGGGTTTACCGGCTGCAGCTCCCCTAGCTCACCACGAGAGCTGCCGGGCGCCGGCCACCATGCTGGCGCCCGAGGCGCCGAAGGCCATCACCCGGGCGGGCCGGGCGGGAAGCGGCGCCGCGCCTGCCGGCCAATCGTCGTCGGCCGACCAGTAGCGCAGCTCCAGCGCGCCCGAGCCCTCGGGGCGGAAGGCGATGGTCAGGCCGTCGCGGTCGCCGACCCAGCGGATGCGGGTCCACTGGCCGGCCGGCGCGGACAGACCCGTCGGCTTGCCCTCCACCGCCAGTTCGTTCAGCGCCACGGTCGGGCGGATCTCCATCGCCAGGCTGCGCGCGCCGGCGGGCGGCAGAATGGTGAGCAGCTGCGCGCCCTCCAGACCCGTGGCCAGGCTCGCAGCCGGCGCCTGCGGCTCCAGCCAGCGGGCGGGGGCCACGGCGACGGGGTCGCGGAAGATCGGCGGCAGGGCGCGGCGGCTGATCGCGCCGCCGTCGGAGGTCAGCACCTGCCGGGCCCAGGCGACGTCGGCGCCGGCCTGGGCGACGCGGAAGGCCCGCCGCGTCGTCGTGTCGTGGACGTAGGCCACGCTGGCCGGCTGCGGCCGGTGCTCGCCCCACGGATCGGTGAAGCGGACGGCGGCGATCAGCCCGGCGCCGATCAGCAGGAGAGCGAGCGAGGTCAGCCGTCCGCCGCCGCCGATCCTCGGATGCGCCAGCGGCCACACGAACAGGGCGGTCAGGCCCGCGAACGCCGCCAGCAGCTCCGGGGCGTCGAGCGCCAGAAAGGTCAGGTGCAGGTAGGGGCCGAGCCAGGCCAGTCCCAGCATGGCGACCACGGCGGCGATCATGGTGTCGACGAAGCTCTTGACCGCGGCCAGCGCCACCAGGGCTGCGCTCGCCGCCGCCAGGGCGATCGGCCAGACCAGCAGCACCGCGGCCGTGGGGGCTGCGGCCTGGGCCGCGCAGGCGGCCAGGAAACCCAGCGCCAGCACGCCCGCCCAGGCCCCCGGCAGCGAGGCCGGCCGCCCGAACGTCACCAGGGCGAGCACAGCCGCGCCCGCGCCGATCCCGGCTCCGACCGCGTCGAAGCCGCCGAACAGCGAACAGGCCAGGCCCGCGACCAGCGGGATCACCGCCGCCTCGATGCGCGTCTTGCCGCGGGCCAACGCCGCGGCGGCGTAGAGGGCGGCGGCGAGCGCGATGACCACCAGCGCCGCCTCGAACAGCCGCGCGTGGGCGAACAGCGCGAACTGCTCCAGGTAGGCGAACTCCACGCCCGTGGCGCGCCGGGCGATCCGGAGCAGGGCGGCGGCGGCGAGCAGGGCGTAGAGCAGGGCGCCCGCGCCCTGGACGACGTCGATCCACGTGGCGGCCGCCTGCAGCCGTCGGGCGCGTGCGGCGGCGACCAGCAGCAGCAGGGCGGCGCCGGCCAGGATCAGCCAGCCGACGGCCGGCGGGTAGGCGATCAGCCAGGCGGCGAGCTGGGAGTAGGCCGCGTTCCCGCCGGCGGCGGGCAGCGCCTCGGCGTCTACGGCCGTGCGGGTGGCGGCCAGCGCCTGGACGCCCAGATCCTGCAGCGAGCCGCGGTCCAGCCGCTCGGGCGTCGCGGTCGGCGAGTGGTAGTCGAACGGCCTGCCCACGAAGGCGAAGTTGAGGCCCGGAATCCCGGCTTCCGCCGGCACGGTGAAGTCCGTGTCGTTGGGCATCCGCTCGTAGATGAACTGGCTGAGCGAAGTGGCCATCGGCCGCACGGCCGAGCGGGCGAACAGCCGCACGGTCTCGGCGTTGCCCGGGCCGGTCTGGAACATCAGCGCCCGACCCGATCCGCCGCGCGCCTCCAGGTTGACGACGAAGCCGACGCGCCGGGCCAGAGCGTGCTCGCCGAAGAAGGCGCGGGCGCCAAGCAGTCCCACCTCCTCGCCGTCGGTGAGCAGGAAGACCACGTCGCGGGCCGGCTGCGGGCCGGCCTGCAGCGCCCGGGCGATCTCCAGCATGGCCGAGACGCCGGCGGCGTCGTCCGCCGCGCCGGGCGAGCCCGGTACGCTGTCGTAGTGGGCCATCAGCAGCACGGCCGGGGCGGCGCGGTCGCGGCCCGGGAGCACGCCGACGACGTTCTCCACCCGACCGCCGGCCAGCATCGGCTCGCGCCCCTCGCGCTGCATCCAGGCGTCGGCGGCCTGCACCTCGGGGGACAGGCCGAGCTCGGTCAGCCGGCGGAGCAGGTGGTCGCGCACCGCCTGGTTGGCCGGAGAGCCCATCGGGTGAGGCCGGTGGGCGATGATCCGCACGTCGGCCATCGCGCGCTCGGCGGAGAACCGGTCGGCCGGCGCGTCGGCGGGGCGGGGCCGGGGCGGCTCCAGCTGCAGCCACGTCAGCAGCGCGGCGGCGAGCAGCGCAACGGCCAGTACGATCGTGCGTCCCATCGGCTCCCGTTCCTCTTGCGCCGGCGAACCTAACCAGCGTCGCCGAAAACGAAAACGCCCGCCGGAGCGTCGGCGGGCGTCAACGAAGTAGAGGTGCGGCGTCGGATCAGGCGGCGGCGACCTGTTCGTGCGGGTCGCGCAGCACGTAGCCGCGGCCCCAGACCGTCTCGATGTGATGCTTGCCGTCGGCGGCGGCCGCCAGCTTCTTGCGGAGCTTGCAGATGAAGACGTCGATGATCTTCAGCTCCGGCTCGTCCATGCCGCCGTACAGGTGATTGAGGAACATCTCCTTGGTCAGGGTCGTGCCCTTACGCAGGGAGAGCAGCTCCAGCATCTGGTATTCCTTGCCCGTCAGGTGGACGCGCATGCCGTTCACTTCCACGGTCTTGGCGTCCAGGTTGACGGTAATGTCGCCGGTCTTGATGACCGACTGCGCATGGCCCTTGGAGCGGCGGACCACGGCGTGGATGCGGGCGACCAGCTCGTCCTTGTGGAACGGCTTGGTCATGTAGTCGTCGGCGCCGCCGCCCAGGGTCTTCACCTTGGTGTCGATCTCGGCCGTGCCCGACAGGATCATGATCGGCGTGTTGATCTTCGCCACCCGCAGCGTGCGCAGCACGTCCATGCCGCTCATGTCGGGCAGGTTCAGATCCAGGAGGATGAGGTCGTAGTCGTAGATCTTGCCCAGATCGACGCCCTCTTCCCCAAGGTCGGTGGTGTAGACGTTGAAGCCTTCGGACTTGAGCATCAGCTCGATGCTCTGCGCAGTAGCGCTGTCGTCCTCGATAAGCAGTACGCGCATCCGCCCCTCTTTCTCCGCACCTCAGCGATATGGACCCGCAGATTCGCTCGATGCCGCAGGCCGTCGCCGTTAACTTGCCAGCGAGTTAATTTAAGACCGGTTAATGGTGAAAACTTCGCCGTCGCAGAAAATGGTTAACGCGATTTGAGATTCCGCGACAAGCGACCGGGGCGCCCGGCTCGGGCGTGGTCGTTGAATCTTTTGTGATTGGACGGGGGCGCGAAGCAGCGCCCACTCGGCGCGGCGCTCCCCCCTGCGTCAAGCCGCCGCGGTCCGCGGCGGCGCGGGGAACGCCTCCACGAGCTCGACGGTTGAGGTCGACGCACCATCGCCTCGCGCGGAAAGGGACATTTGCATGCGGGCCAGACTCAAGCCTCTCGACCAGCAGGTGATCGTGATCACCGGCGCCAGCTCCGGCATCGGCCTGGCGACCGCCCGCAAGGCGGCCCAGGCCGGAGCCGCGGTCGTGCTGGCCGCCCGCAACGAGGAGGCTCTCCGGACGGTCTGCGCCGAGATCAACGCCGCCGGCGGGCGCGCCCACGCGGTCGCCGCCGACGTGGGCGATGCGCAGGAGGTGGAGAAGATCGCCCGCGCCGCGATCGCCCGCTTCGGCGGTTTCGACACCTGGGTGAA
>JAQVDF010000356.1 GCA_028698405.1 Phenylobacterium sp.
TTTCCGATCTCGACCATCCGCCCTGCGGACGGCGATGCGCTGAAGCCCGGCGGCATCTACGTGCTGCGCTGGTTCCACGTGCTGCCGGAGGCGGCCGAGGAGTTCGTGCGGCTCTCCGGCGAGGGCTGGCCCGACTTCGAGACCCGTTTCGACGCCAAGGTCTTTGGCCTGTTCCGCGCCGCCGATCTGGACGGTTTCGCCCGCTACCTGCTGATCACCCGCTACGGCGACCACGGCGAATGGGAACGCTCTCGCGATCCCTCCACCGCCGCCATGCAGACCTTTATGCGCCGCCAGCAGCTGACCGTCTGGACGCAGGCCGCGAGCACCCTGCTGACGGCCGTGTGATAGACGGGGTGACAGGCCTATGCCCGCCCGCCCGTCTGGGCGCTGAGCAGGCGGGGGTCGACGCCGAGCTTGGCGAGGGCCTTGGACCACTTGGCCTCGTGGTCGGAGCCGAACAGCAGCTCCTCGTCGGGCGGGCAGGTGAGCCACACGTTCTCCCGGATCTCGCGCTCCAGCTGACCGGCGCCCCAGCCGGCGTAGCCGAGGGCCAGGAACGAGCGGCGGGGGCGGCCCTTGTCGCTGGCCATCGCCTCCAGCACGTCGCGGGTGGCTGTGAGAGCCACGCCCTCGGTGATGTCCAGCGTCATCTCCTGCGAGCGGTAGTCGGTGGTATGCAGCACGAAGCCGCGCTCGCGCTCCACCGGGCCGCCCAGCAGCACCAGGTCGGGCGGCGCGTCGATGGTTGCGGTGATGTTCAGCCGTTCCAGAAGGTCCGGCACGGTGAGGCCGGCGACCGGCTGGTTCACCGCTACGCCCATGGCGTGCTGCTCGTCGTGGGCGCAGACCAGGATCAGCGAGCGTTCGAACCTGGGGTCGCCGATGCCCGGCATGGCGATCAGCAGTTGCCCGGCGAGGAACTCGGCGGCGGTTTCTGCGCCGGAGAATTGTGAACCCATGAATTCGATTTTGAGGGGGAACGCGGCGCTTTCAAGTCGTTTGCGCGACCCGTTGACGCACGCCCGCATAACGTGGTCTGCGTTTCGGTCCACTTTCACGGAGCCAGGCCATGACCATCAAAGTCGGCGATCGCATTCCGGACGCCACCCTGACCCTCGCGACCGAGGAAGGCCCGCGCCCGATCACCACCAAGGAGCTGTTCGGCGGCCGCAAGGTGGCGCTGTTCGCGGTCCCGGGCGCCTTCACGCCCACCTGCTCGGCCAAGCACCTGCCGGGGTTCGTGGAGAAGGCCGAGGACATCAAGACCAAGGGCGTCGACGCGATCGCCTGCCTGTCGGTCAACGACGCCTTTGTGATGAAGGCCTGGGGCGACCACCAAGGCGTGGGCGACAAGATCATGATGGTCGCCGACGGCAACGGTGACTTCACCCGCGCCGCCGGCCTGGAGATGGACGGCGCCCGCTTCGGCATGGGCCAACGCTCGCAGCGCTACTCGATGATCGTCGACGACGGCGTCGTGAAGGAGCTCAACGTCGAGGCCCCGGGCGAGTTCAAGGTCTCGTCGGCCGACTACCTGATGGCCCAGCTCTAGCCGGCCGATCCCGGCAAGGCTGAGCAATTCCAACCTCTTGGCTGGCGGGCGCAAACGGCCCATGCTCGCCGACGAGGTCAGGTCCATGAGCACTGCCAAGCGAGGCGTGACCGGGCTGCGGCTGGCGCTCTGCGCCGCGCTGGCCGCGCTCGCCGCCGGCTGCACCCAGAAGATCCCCGACGTCACCAGCGGAGAATATCTGCGCAGCTGGGGCCTGGGCTCGATCAACGCCATGGGGGCCTACCAGGTCGGCGCGACCGGCCGCGGGGTGACAGTGGCCATGGTGGACTGCGGCATGCAGGACGCCCCGCGCGAGGTGCTGCGCAACGTCTCGCGCGACTCGGTCGACATCTTCGCCGGCGAGCGCAGCCTGCCCGCTACTGACCGGCACGGAACCTACATGGCCGCCCCGCTGGGCGCGGCGCTGGACCGCAAGGGGCTGGTGGGCGTCGCCTACAACGCCGAGCTGCTGTCGGTGCGGGCCGACTTCGAGGGCGGCTACAACGGCCAGTGCGCCTTCCGCGCTTCGGCCCTCGCGCGGGCGGTGCAGTACGCCGCCGACCGCAAGGCCCGGGTGATCGTCCTGCCGCTGCAGGCCAGCCGGCCGATGGGCCCCGCCTTCGAGACCGCGCTGAAGAACGCCGTCGACTCCGGGGCGGTGGTGGTGGCCGCGGCCGGCAACCGCTCGGCCGCCGAGCCGACCTATCCGGCCAAGTACGCCGCCGACTCCAGGTTCGAGGGCGCCGTGGTGGCGGTGGGCGCGGTGAGCGCCGAGGGCGAACTGGCCCGCTGGTCCAACCGCGCGGGCCCGACCCGGTCCTGGTACCTGGCCGCTCCGGGCGAGCGGGTGGTGGCCGAATGCGGCAAGAAGACCTGTCGTCTGGTCTCCGGCACCTCCTTCGCCGCCGCCCACGTGGCCGGCGCCCTGGCGCTGGTGATGGAGGCCAGACCCGAGCTCTCCGGCAGGGAGGCGCTCGCCCTGCTCCTGAAGAACGCCCGCGACACGGGCGAGCCGGGGGCCGATCCCGTCTACGGCTGGGGCGTGCTGGACGTCGGAAAGGTGTTTGCCGGCTGAAGCCGGTGCGGACGCGGGAAGGGGCGGGATAGGTGCTTCGAGCCCGCCAGCCCGAAACGCCAGGGTAGGTCCACGGCCTTGGAGATGCCGATCCGCGGGCCGACCAGCAACTCCACCGGCCGCTCGGTGGGCCTCAGCTGGAAGGGGGCGTGTTCGATCGGCATCCCGTCGTGCTCTTGCGTTACGCCCAGCGCCTGGCACAGCTTTCCCGGCCCCGAGCAGAGCCGGCGCAGGTCGGAGACCCCGCGACGGGCGCACATCAGCTCGATCCCTTCCACAGGCTCCAGCGCGCGGATCAGCACGGCGCTGCCGAGATCGGTCCCGCAGACGATGTTGAGGCACCAGTGGACGCCGTAGTAGCGGTAGACGTAGGCGCGGCCGACCGGCCCGAACATCGCCGCGTTGCGGGCCGTGGGCCCGGCGTGGCTGTGCGAGGCGGGGTCCTCGTGGTGATGGGCCTCGGTCTCGACGATCACTCCGCCGACGCCGCCCAGGGTCAGGCGCGCGCCGATCAGCCTCTGGGCGACCTCGACGGGATGGCGGGCGAAGTCGGCCGTCGTCACC
>JAQVDF010000357.1 GCA_028698405.1 Phenylobacterium sp.
CGTCCGGGGCCACCCTGCTGCAGGCGCTCGGCGACTACCGCGACCATCCCGACATCTTCCCGCGCTTCGTGCGGGTGCTGGCCGCGCAGGGCCGGGATGAGGCGGTGGTCCGCTTCGAGACCGACGGGACCGCGCGCTGGTTCCGCAACGCGGTGGTGGCGCTGGACCGCGAACGGCTGGCCATCTCCTTCCGCGACATCACCCGCCGGGTGGAGGCCGAGCATCAGCTGCGCCTGGTGATCCGCGAGCTGGAGCATCGCGGCGCCAACGTGCTGACCCTGATTCAGGGGCTGATGCGGATGACCCTGCGCGAGAGCCCCGACATCAACGCCTTCGAAGCGGCGTTCACCCACCGGTTGCGGGTGCTGGGCTCGGCCCAGACGCTGGTCACCGACGCCTCAGGCGGGCCGGTGCCACTGCGCGAGGTGGTGGCTGGAGCGCTCTCGCCCTTCCGCCTGCCGGGCCTGCGGATCAGCCTCGGGCCGGAGGTCAGCCTGCCGGCCTCGGCGGCCGTGTCGCTGACGCTGGCCCTGCACGAGCTGGCCACCAACGCGGTCAAGTACGGCGCGCTGTCGGTGCCGGAAGGCGTGGTGGAGGTGGGCTGGGCCCGCGCTGGCGGCGAAGTGGAGCTGCACTGGCGCGAGGCCGAGGGTCCGCCGGTCTCGCCGCCGCAGCGCCGCGGCCTCGGCTCGCCTCTGGTCGCCGCCGCGCTGAACGGCCTGCCGGGGGCCGAGGTGCGCCACGAGTTTCCGCGCGAGGGCGTCCACTGCCGGATGCGGTTCAGGGGGTAGGGGCCGCGGCATGTCTCGGCGGCCCCGAGTCGGCTAAGCCTTTGCCGACGCATCGACGCGGCAGGCGGGGGCGGTCTTGAGCGCAGCGACGGAGTCAGGGCTCGCCGCGGATCTGCGCAACCGCACGCTCGCATACCGGCCGGACATCGACGGGCTGCGGGCGCTTGCGGTGATGCTGGTGGTGCTGAACCACGCCGGCCTCGCGTGGCTACCCGGCGGCTTCGTCGGCGTCGACGTCTTCTGCGTCATCTCGGGCTTCCTCATCACCGGCCTGATCGCCGTGCAGCGGGAGGAGGGCCGCTTCTCGTTCGCGAGCTTCTACCTGCGGCGGGCGCAGCGGCTGCTGCCGGCGCTCTACGCGATGATGCTGGTGGTCCTCGTCGCCGGCTGGTGGCTGATGATCCCCAGCGACTACAGCGCTCTGGCTGAAAGCGTGCTGGCCGCAGTCGGGCTCGCGGCCAACGTCTATTTCTGGCTCACCTCCGGCGGTTACTTCTCGCCGGACGCGGCGTCGCTGCCGCTGCTGCACGTCTGGTCGCTGTCGCTGGAGGAGCAGTTCTACCTCGTCTGGCCGGCGGCCCTGATGTTGCTGATCCGGGTGAAGTCGGCCAGGGCGCGCCTGGCCGTGATTCTGATCGCCGCGGCGGCTTCCTTCGCGCTCGCCCAGTACGGGGTCGCCCAGGGCTCGACCGCGCCCTACTTCCTGCTGCCCCAGCGCGCCGGCGAGTTCTTGGCGGGCGCTATCCTGTTCTTCCTCTCGCAGGGCTGGCGCGGTCAGGGGCGCGGCGCGGCGGCGGCCGGTGCGGGTCTGGCCGGACTCGCGCTGGTGCTGGCCTCGGCGGCGCTGCTGGACGCCCGCTCGTCGTTCCCGGGCTTGACCGCGCTCGCACCCTGCCTGGGAGCGGCGCTGCTGATCGCGGCGGGCGGCCTCGCGCCGAACCCGGTGACGCATGTGCTGGCCTCGCTTCCCGTCGTCGCCGTAGGTCGGATCTCCTATTCAGTCTACCTGTGGCACTGGCCGTTGGTCAGCTTCCTCCGCTATGCGCGGGTGGAGTTCACCCCCGTGGTGACGGCCGGCGTCGTCGGGGGCGCCTTGGTCCTCGGCTGGGCGAGTTGGGCGTTGTTCGAGCGGGGCTTCAGGCTGCGGCTTGCCCGCCGGGAGCGCCCGGCGCTGGCCGCCGCGGGGCTGACAGCCGCCCTGCTGATCGCCGCCCCTGTCGGCATCCATCTGAGGGACGGGCTGCCGGGCCGCTTCCCCTACGCCCTGCTCACCCAGGAGGAGCTGATGGCCGAGCGGGCCCGCTACTGGCGCGAGCTGCCCGCGGCCAAGGCCAGCTTCTCGGAGGGTGAAGCTGCGCGCCGCACCCTGATCGTCGGCAACTCCCACGCCTACGACCTGGCCTGGGCGCTGACCGAGAACGGCTATCCGGGCGAGGTGAAGCTGATCGGCACGACCCAGCTGTGCGCCAACTTCGGGCACGATCCGGTGCAGCCCGCCGACGTAGCCTTCTGCGACAAGCGCGTGAAGAAGGTGCTGGAGAGCGCCGAGCTGAAGGCCGCCGACATCGTCCTGCTGCACGACCACTGGCCCACCGACGACCTCGAGGGCCTGGCGGCGATGATCGGCGAACTGCGCGCGGTCACCGATGCGCCGATCGTGGTCTTCGGCCCCAAGATGACCCTCACCGACGACGTGCTGGCCATCTCCAAGACCGCCCAGGGCCGCCGGATGGTCACCGCCAGGGCGATCAACCGTTTCGCCGCCGGCTACCAGGACCCGGCCAAACCCGCGCGCGACGCCCGGCTGAAGACCTTCTTCGCCGAGCGCGCCTTGCCCGGCGTGACCTATGTCGGCCTTCTCGACCTGCAGTGCGGCGAGGCGCTGGCCTGCGACATCCTCTCGCCCGACGGCCAATATCTCTACTTCGACGCCTATCACTTCACGCTCGCCGGCTCCCGCCGCGTCGGCGCGCGGCTGAAGGCGGCGTATCCGGAGCTGTTCTCGGCGGCGCCGCCGGGTTGAGGCGGAACCACCCCCCCGGCGGGGCGGCTTGCTCGCCCACGCCATCCATCAGAGCCTGCCCTTCTGGGCGGCCCTTCGGCTGATCGACGGCCTGTGCGTGGCCGGGGTCTACGTCTGTCTGGAGAGCTGGCTGGCCGACCGCTCGCAGCCGGCGACGCGCGGCGCCGTCCTCGCCGGCTACATGATCGCCCTCTACTCGGGTCAGGGGCTCGGCGCTGTTGGGCGGCTCCGCCACGGCCCTGAACTCCTGGCTGATCGAGCGCACCGGCGACGAGCTGATGCCCGCCTACTACATGATGGCCGCCTGCCTGATCGGCATGGTCGCCGTCCGCTTCATGGTCGAAACCGCCGGTGCGTCGCTGCGCGGGACGCAGGTG
>JAQVDF010000358.1 GCA_028698405.1 Phenylobacterium sp.
GCTGGATTCCCTGCGCCAGCCGCTGGAGACCGGCGAGGTGATGGTGGCCCGGGCCAACGCCCACGTCCGCTATCCGGCCAGATTCCAGCTGGTGGCGGCGATGAACCCCTGCCGCTGCGGTCACGGCGGGGCCGGCAAGGGCGCCTGCGGGCGCGCCCCGCGCTGCCAGGCAGACTACCAGCGCCGGGTGTCCGGGCCGCTGATGGATCGCATCGACCTGCAGATCGAAGTGCCGCCGGTCACCGCCGCCGACCTCGCCCTTGCGCCGCCGGCCGAGGGGACCGCCGAGGCCGCCGCCCGGGTCGCCGCCGCTCGCGACCTCGCCGCCGAGCGCGCCAAGGGGGCGGGCGAGGGCGCGCCGGCCCTCAACGCCCTGGCTCAGGGCGAGTGGCTGGAGACCATCTGCGATCTCGATTCGTCCGCACGCGCCCTGCTTTCCCGGGCCGCCGAAGCCGCCGGCCTCACCGCCCGCGGCTGGACCCGCACGCTCAGGCTCGCCCGCACCATCGCCGACCTGGACGGCGCTCCCGCCGTCCGCCGTGTGCACGTCGCCGAGGCGCTGATCTACCGCAGGGTCGGCGCGCCGGTGGGGGAATCGGCGCTGGGCTGAGCGGAGGGCGCGGCCGTCGCGCGGGCCGTGCGCCTGGCGCGCCACGCGCCCAAGGTTCCGACCGCCAGCGCGATGAACACCAGATAGGCCCAGATGATCGTCCCGGTCGCGTAGCTGCGGGCGCGAACGGTCGGGTCGGCGATCATCGCCAGGTGGATGACCACGATGAGCAGCTGGAAGGCCGAACCCCACAGCAGCCACCAGCGGGTGGTGCGCATGGCGAGAGTCAGCAGCACGGCCAGCAGGGCCGCGTCGGCCGCCAGCACCAGCCACTCGGGCCTCGACCAGCCGCTCATGGCCAGCAGGCGGTAGCAGGCGATGTTCAGGAGCTGGGCCGCACCGACGATGCGCTCGTCCCGCCCGCCCGCCACGAAGGCGGCGAGCAGGACGGTGAATTCGAAGACGTTCCCGAAGTAGTAGAAGAACATCGGGGCTCGCACAGGCCGCAGGCGTCAGCCCGTGACATGCGCAAGCCCGCGATGCCTTGGCAAGTGGGCGCCGGTCAGGCGGCGCGGACGTGGCGCAGGCGTTGCGGCTCGGACGCGCCCTGCGGCTTCGGCATCCCCGGGTCGCCCATGGTCACCGCGCCCAGGCCGATCTGGGTCTTGGCCTCGTCGAGCTGCTTGTGGGCCTCGCAGATCGCCCGGCGGGCTTCGGCCAGGGCCGCGATCGAACGGGTGGTCCACTCGACGGCGTCCTGTCCGACGAGGGCGGAGAGGCCCGCCTCCTTGCGCAGCGGCATGACCCCGGCGAGCGCCGCGCACTTGGCCAGGGCGGCGTCGATGGCGTCTTCCGCCTCGAAGAGGCTGGCGGCGACGTGTTCGGCGAATTGACGACGTTGCTTGAGCATGAGTCGGCTCCCTACGCGCCGCCGGTCCGCGGCGCGTCGAATGATTTTGAATATCGGAGTTATTTCGAGGTCAGCCGAAAAGGTTTCGGCTTGGTTTAGACGAGGCTCTGCAGGGCGTGGAGGCCGGCCAGGATGGCCCCGAAGGCGAGGGCCGAGGCGACCGCCATGCCCAGGATCAGTCCCAGGCGCGCGGCGATGCCTAACCCATGAAGTCCTCCAGCTCCTCGCCAGGCTTGAAGTTCTCGTCCAGCAGGACCCAGGTGAGGCAGAGGATCTCGCGCAGCACCATTTCCGGCGGCTTGAAGCGCGACATCTTGCGGGTGGCGGAAACCAGATGTTCCGCCAGGTCCGCCTGGGCGGCCGTAGCCGCCAGATCGAAGAGCTGCCGCTCGAGCTGCTGCCACGAGAAGGTCGGCATCGGGTCCTCCTCCAGGCGACGCGGCTCCTGGGTGGGCCAGCGGCTCTGGAAGCTGTCGATCTCCGCCCTCAGCTGGAGTGCGTTGTGGATCGCCGTGCGGTCGCCGCAAGTCTTCTCGAAGGTGTCCATGGGTCGCTCCTCCCGAACTGGAGCGATCCGGCCATGGCTCGGCGAGGCTGTCTGTCCTGATCGCGTCCTGTCCTGATCCGATCAGGACAGGCGCGTCCCGGTCGTGCCGGGCGAGCAGGCGGGCCGCCTGGTAGCGGTCGCCGACGCCGAGCTTGCGGCGGGCCCGGTCGCAATAGGTGTCGACCGAGGTCTTCGACATGCCCAAAGCGCGGGCGATCTGCTTGGAGGAGAGGTGCTGGTCGACGAGGCGCAGGCATTCGCGCTCTCTTGGCGTCAAGAGCTCGATCTTCGGGTCTTGCACAACATCCGCCTCGCGCATAGCGAGAACAATAGGGACTCACACGCTCGCTCGTCTACTTAGTCTATCGCGAGCGCCTGAAGATGTCCTTGGGGGTTTGAATGGATCAAGGCGATCTGGACCGTCCGGATCTGGTGGACATGGCGATCGGGGCCCGCATCCGGTCTCGCCGCACCTATCTGAAGATGAGCCAGGGCGAACTGGCGGCGAAGATCGGCGTCTCGTTCCAGCAGGTCCAGAAGTACGAGCGCGGGGCCAACCGGGTTTCCGGCTCCAAGCTGGTGGGCATCGCCTCGGCCCTCGGCGTCAGCGTCGGCTGGCTGGTCGGCGAGAACGAGGCGAGCGCCGGCGACGACGCCACCTTTGCGGCCCTTGCGGTGCCCGGCGCGCTGGAGGTGGCCCGCGCCTTCGCCGCCATCCGCCGCCCGCGCATCCGCGCCGCGCTCCTCGCGCTGGCGCAGGACATGGCCCGGAAGCACGGCTGAGGCACACCAGCTGTTAAGCGGCCCTGGCGTATGGGCTGCAGTTGAAATGACAGCAAACGCCAAGCGCCGCGCCCGCACCAATGCGGTGAGCGCCGAGGAACTCGGCTCGCTCAGCCACGAGTTCCGCACGCCGCTGAACGGCGTGCTGGGGATGGCCCGCCTGCTGGAGGGCACCCGCCTGACGGCCGAGCAGAGGTCCTATGTCGCCGCCCTGCGCGAAAGCGGCGAGCATCTTCTGTCGCTGGTCAACGACGTGCTCGACTTCGCCAGGCTCGGGGCCGGAAAGGTGGAGCTGCGACTCGCCCCGATGGACGTCGAGGACCTGCTCCGCTCGGTCTGCGAGCTGCTCAGCCCCAGGGCCCAG
>JAQVDF010000359.1 GCA_028698405.1 Phenylobacterium sp.
GCTTTTCCTGGCCCCCTTGCTGGCGGGGCTTTCGGGGCGCGCGGCCGGATCGGCCCTGGAATGGGAAACGGCGCGGCTGGCGACGCCGCTCGAGGCGTGCGGGGCGCGCGAGACCTTCTATCGCGGACGCAGCGCCGGGGCAGGGGAGGTCGAGGTGCTGGCCGATCAGGATTCCTCGGCCCAGAAGGCGCTCGCCAGCGCGGACCTTCTGATCCGGCGCAGGCCGGGCGAGGGAGCTTTGGAGATCGGGGAGCTGGTTCCCGTACTCGCTCTCTAGGAACCAGCTCCCTCCCCCCTCCACTCCGGCAGCGTCCCGCCGGAGGAATACGCGGGAACAACCGCTCGTCTCCCTTTTTTTGGGAGTGTTCCCGCGGATCTGGGATTCTCAGTGGGCCGGCAGGAGCCTCCGGGCTCGGGGAAGCAGCCAGGCCAGCAGGGGCGTCGCGCCGGGGGGGCGGGCCTGTGGCGTTGGATCGGGAATGCGGAAGTCCTTGTAGGCGTCCGGCGAACGCCGAACGAATTCCCGCACGAGTAAGGCCAGCTCGGGCTGCATCCAGGACGCTCCTTTTGTAGTAGATTGGACCCAACCGAGGACGGCGACATTGAGCGCACTCAGGGCGCGACTTGACGTTCGTCAGGCCAGGGCTTGATGAATTTCGCAGGTGCGACACCCCACTTGCCGTTCATCTCGCCGCACTGAATCGAGGAGCCTGACTCCCCCCTGAAGGAGAGGTCCCCATGGCTTTCGACAACCCGCTCGCGGGCGAGATCTGGTCCAGCAAGTACAGGTATGCGCCGGCCGAGGGCGGCGGGGACGCGACGTTGGCCGAGACCTGGACGCGCGTGGCGACGGCGCTTGCGGAAGCCGAGAAGCCGGAACTGCGCGCCGAGATGCGCGCCCGCTTCCTGAGCGCGCTGACCGATCACCGCTTCCTTCCGGCCGGGCGCATCCTGGCGGGGGCGGGCACCGGCCGGACGGTGACGCTGTTCAACTGCTTCGTCATGGGCAAGATCCGCGACGACCTGTCGGACATCTTCGAGCATGTCCGCGAGGCCGCCGTGACCATGCAGCAAGGCGGCGGCGTGGGCATGGACTTCTCCTCGATCCGACCCTCCGGTTCGCCGGTGCGCGGGGTGGGCGCTGACGCCTCCGGGCCGCTGAGCTTCATGGACGTTTGGGATTCCATGTGCCGCACCATCATGTCGGCCGGCCAGCGGCGCGGTGCGATGATGGGCTGCCTGCGCATCGATCACCCGGACATCGAGGCGTTCATCGACGCCAAGCGCGAGCCGGGGCGGCTGCGCAACTTCAATCTCTCGGTGCTGGTCACCGACGCCTTCATGCAGGCGCTGGCGGCCGACGCCGACTGGCCGCTGACCTTCGGCGGCCTAACCTATCGGACCGTGCGGGCGGCAGAGCTGTGGGAGCGCCTGATGCGGGCGACCTACGATGCGGCCGAGCCGGGGGTGATCTTCATCGACCGGGTGAACGCGGCCAACAACCTGGCCTATTGCGAGGAAATCCTGGCCAGCAACCCGTGCGGCGAGCAGATGCTGCCGCCCTACGGCGCCTGCCTGCTGGGCTCGATCAACCTGGCCCGGCTGGTCGACCGGCCGTTCTCGCCGGACGCGGCGCTGGACGAGCAGCGGATGGCCGAACTGACCCGTACGGCGGTGCGGATGCTGGACAACGTGATCGACATCTCCCGCTTCCCGCTCGACGCGCAGGAGAAGGAGGCGAAGGCCAAGCGGCGTATCGGCCTCGGGGTCACGGGACTGGCCGACGCGCTGGTGTTCTGCGGCGTCCGCTACGGCTCGGACGAGGCCGTCGCCCTGACCCGCCGGTGGCTGGGCGCGATCAAGCGGGAGGCCTATCGCGCCTCGGCCGAACTGGCGGCGGATAAGGGGACGTTCCCGCTCTACGACAAGGCGATCCTGAAGCGGCCGAACCTGCGCAGCCTGGATGCCGAGACTCGGGCGATGATCAAGGAGCACGGCTTGCGCAACGGCTGCCTCACCTCGATCGCCCCCACCGGCACGACCTCGCTGCTGGCCGGCAACGTCTCCTCGGGCATCGAGCCGGTGTTCGCCTACGCCTACACCCGCAAGGTGCGCCAGGCGGACGGGTCGACCCGCGACGAGCAGGTGGAGGACTTCGCCATGGCGGTCTGGCGCCAGCTCAAGGGCGACGCTGCGCCGCCCGCCGAGGTGTTCGTCAGCGCCCAGACGCTCACGCCGCGCGACCACCTGCGGATGCAGGCCGCGGCGCAGGAGATGATCGACTCCTCGATCTCCAAGACCGTCAACTGCCCGCAGGACATCGCCTTCGAGGACTTCGCCGACGTCTACCTCGAGGGCTACAAGATGGGCTGCAAGGGGCTGACCACCTATCGGCCGAACGAGGTGACCGGCTCGGTGCTGTCGGTGGAGCCGGCCAAGCCGGAACCCGCGCCGGAGCCCAAGCTGGCCCCCCGGCCCGAGGCGCTGGAAGGCTCGACTTACAAGATCCGCTGGCCGGCGAGCGCCCACGCCGTCTACGTCACCATCAACGACCTCGAGGACGCGCACGGGCGGCGGCCGTTCGAGGTGTTCATCAACTCCAAGAACATGGAGCACTACGCCTGGACGCTGGGGCTGACCCGGATGATCTCAGCGGTGTTCCGGCGCGGCGGCGACGTCTCCTTCGTGCCCGAGGAGCTGAAGGCGGTGTTCGACCCCTGCGGCGGGGGGTGGGTCGACGGGCGCTACGTGCCCTCGCTGCTGGCGGCCATCGGCGAGGTGATCGAGCGGCACCTTGAGGGCGCCGGCCGGACCGCCCGCGCCTCCGCGCTGACCTGTGAGGCGGATCCCGCGCCGCAGGCGCCTTCGGCGCGGGCGGGCGCGGCATGCCCGCGCTGCGGCGCCTTCGAACTGGTCCGCAAGGAGGGCTGCGACACCTGCTTCTCCTGCGGCTACTCGAAGTGCTCGTGAGGAACCGGACCTGAGGTTGTCGCCGAGCAAAGCCGGCGGCGAGGAGGGGCGCTAGCAGAAGGCTCCCCTCCAACCGCCGAAGAGGTCGGACCATGGCCACCGCCGCCGCCCGCCGCAGCTATACCGGGCCCGCCCTGTTCAGCTACGGCTTCCGCCCGTTCTTCCTGCTCGCCGCCGTCTGGGCGGCCCTGGCCGTGCCCTTCTGGGTGTTGT
>JAQVDF010000360.1 GCA_028698405.1 Phenylobacterium sp.
CCGCTCGATCACCTCCAGCCCCGCGCCGTGCTTGACGCCCTCGACGGTGAGAATGCGCCGCCAGGCCCGCGCGCCGGGCCGTCCGTGCATCAGCCCCAGCATGTGCCGCGTCATTGCCGCCAGGTGGACGCCCGCGGACAGGCGCTCGGCGACATAGGGCAGGTAGGCCTCGACCGCCGCGAAGGGATCCACGTCCGCCTCCCCGGCCCCGAAGATCAGCCGGTCGGCCTGCCCCAGCAGCGCCGGGGTGTGGTAGGCCGCCCGGCCCAGCATCACCCCGTCCACGTGCTCGAGGTGCGCCTCCGCCGCCGACAGGTCCGGCACGCCGCCGTTGATGACGATGGTCAGGTCCGGCCGCTCGCGCTTCAGCCGGTGGACCAGCGGGTAGTCCAACGGCGGGATGTCCCGGTTCTCCTTGGGCGAGAGACCCTGCAGCCAGGCCTTGCGGGCATGCACGACGAAGGTGCGCACCCCGGCCCGCGCGCACTGGTCCACCAGCCCGAACAGGGCCGTCTCGGGATCCTGGTCGTCGACGCCGATGCGGCACTTCACCGTCACCGGCACGCGCACCGCCGCGCCCATCGCGGCCATGCACTCGGCCACCAGCTCCGGCTCGCGCATCAGGCAGGCGCCGAAGGCCCCGCTCTGCACCCGGTCGGACGGGCAGCCGACGTTGAGGTTGATCTCGTCGTAGCCGAGGTCCTCGCCGATCCGCGCCGCGACAGCCAGGTCCTTCGGGTCCGACCCGCCCAGCTGCAGCGCCACCGGATGCTCCTGCGGCGAATAGCCCAGCAGCCGCTCACGGTCGCCGTGCAGCACCGCGCCCGTGGTCACCATCTCCGTGTAGAGCAGCGCCCGCCGCGACAGCGTCCGGTGCAGCACCCGGCAATGCCGGTCCGTCCAGTCCATCATGGGCGCAACGGAGAGCCTGTGGGGCGGGCGGTCGGTCATCGAGGTCCTTGCAGGGCGCGGGAAGCGCCTACTTAGGCTGCCCCGCCGCCGATCCCAAGGCGGGGCTAGTAGGCCATGAAGCTGTCCAGCCCGAGCATCTCGTGGATCGCGGCGACGGAGGGCGCACCGCGGATCTCCGCGAGCCGCGCCTGCAGAAGGTCGGGATCGTCGTCGGCGTAGACCCAGGGGTCGCGCGCCACGGCCGCGCAGGTCCGCTCCCGGATTTCCTCGAGGCTCAGCGGCGCGAGCGATTCCAGCTCCTGGACGATGCGCGATTGCCGTGTGGAAAGCACCGCCGAGACCAGCCATTGCAGCAAAGGCTCGCCGCGTCCCAGCCGCTCCACCGAGCGCACAACCCAGCGTCGGCCATCCGCGTCGACCAACTCCATGCCGATCTGCAGATCGTCCTTGAGCGTCCGTGGCCCGCACGAGGTCAGGGTGTCGAGGTCCGGAAACCCCCAGATGTCTCCGTTCGGCGTGAAGCCCAGCACCGGAAACGCCATCCCCGCTTCGCTGGGGTTCATGTGTCGTCCCCTTACCAGGCGGGGCCAACAACGGGAATGAAGGACTGCGCTGTACTGGGCCGAGCGATCTTGGGTCCCGCCTGGAAGTCCTCCAATGCAGCCCTGGCTGCATCGTACGGGGTCAGCAGCCCCGGAAGTCTCTCGTTACGCTGTCCCGGCATTTGTGACTTCGGACGCGCATACGGCATGTTCGCCCCCACCGCATTGAGCCCGCCCGCAAGGCGCGGGTCGGACCAATTGCCGATTTAGAACATCTCACAAAAGGCGTCGCAAGATCAAGAACAAATCAGGAACACACACCCCAGGCTGATCAAAAGGGGCGGTCCGGGCACACTCGGATGTCTTGTCGCACGAGGTGGCTATCGCCCGAGCAGACTCAGGCGCCGAGCCGCCCCTCACCCTGCCCTCTCCTCGGGCCGCGCCGCGGGCGAGAGGAGGCGGCCCCTACGCCAACGCTTCGGCGATCCGCGGGACGACCGAGATGGCGTTGGTCGGATGCGGGACGGTGTCGGTGGAGACGATGCGGGAGGCGAGGCGCGAGAGTTCGGCGAAGGCGTCGTCGGCGAACAGCGGGTGGACGGCGACGCAGACGGGGGCCGGGAAGCCCTGGTCGACCAGGCGGCGGGCGGCCTCGATCATGGTCCGCCCGGAGGAGACGATGTCGTCCACCAGCACCGGCGTGCGGCCCGCCCAGGCGGCGAGGTCGGGGGCGGAAATGTCGACGTCGCGGTCGCCGTGGCGCTCCTTGCGCAGCACCACGTAGGGCGCGCCGGCCCGCTCGGCGACCTCGGACACCCACTGGTCGCTCTCGCTGTCCGGGCCGACGACCAGCGGCGCTGCGACGTTGGCGGCGATCCAGTCGGCGATCAGCGGAGCGGCGCGCACCGCCTCGGCAGGGATGGCGTAGATTTCGCCGAGGGAGGCGTGGCGATGCAGGTGCGGATCGACCGTCACCAGCCGGTCGACCTCGCGCGAGACCAGCTCGGCGAAGTGGCGCGAGGTGACCGCCTCGCCCGGCTGGAAGCGTGCGTCCTGGCGCATGTAGGCGAGATAGGGGGCGACCAGGGTGACCGAGGCCGCACCCAGCTCACGCGCCGTGCGGGCGCTGAACAGCAGCCGCAGCGCCTGCTCGTCGGGGTTGGCCAGGGTGCACACCAGCACCACCTCGCGCCCCTCCACCTCGGTCGGCAGGCGCACGTAGGTCTCTCCATCGGGGAAGCGCCGGCTTTCGATTTCGCGAAGGTCCGCGCGGAGCGCGCGGGCCAGCCCTTCGCCGAGGGCTTCCGATCCGGGCAGAGGCAGGACGAGGCGGGTCATGGCGTGACGTCGATCATGTCCGGATGGCGGGCCGCATAGTCCAGCGCGTAGTCGAGTTCCCCCTGGGTTTCGGCGTGAACCACCATCAGGGGCTCGCCGGGGGCGACCTCGTCGCCGAGGCGCACGTTCATGCGCAGGCCCGCGGCCTTGGCGTCCGGCGCCCCGGCCAGCTTGGCCAGCGTCGAGACCCGGCGGTTGTTGATCCCGGTCACCCGGCCGGGACCTTGCGCCAGGATGGGGGCCTGCAGCGGGGCGACAGGGGGCGTGCGCAGGCCGCCCTGCGCCTCGCAGATGCGCTGGAACTTGGCCCAGGCGCGGCCGTCGTCGATGGTCGCCTCGGCCATGCGGATCCCCTGCCCCTGCGGCGCGGCCTTGGCCAGCTCCAGCGCT
>JAQVDF010000361.1 GCA_028698405.1 Phenylobacterium sp.
GCGCCGGCGACGTCGCGCCGCCGGGCGGCCTCCATGGCCATGACCATCCGCTGGGAATCGCTCGTCGCGACCGGCGTCGCCGGCGCGGTAGAGGCCGGGCGGTAGGGCTGCGGCCCTGCGGGCAGGGCGGGGGCAGGCTCCTGCGCCGGCTGCGGACCCAGGGCCTGGGCGGCGGCCACGCCGGCCAGCAGCGCGACGGCGCTGAATCCGTAGAGAGCTTTGCGGGCCGGGGAGGTCAAACGAACGTCTCCAGGTCGCGCCAAAGGCGATGAATCATTGCGGGTGGGGAGTAGGGGGCCATATTGTCCCGCCAAATCCCAGTCGCAACTTCGTGCGACGCAATCACGGCAATTTGCACTCCATATGGTTGAGCCCCTGTTCCGCGGCGTAATCCCGGCCATCGTCACGCCTTTCAAGGACGGCGCCGTGGACGAGGACGCTTTCGTCGCCCTGGTGGAGCGGCAGATCGCGGGGGGCGTGCACGGGCTGGTGCCGGTCGGCACCACCGGAGAGAGCACCACCCTGAGCCACGAGGAGCACCGCCGGGTCGTCGAGCTGTGCGTGCGCACCGCCCGCGGCCGCGTGCCGGTGATCGCCGGCGCGGGCTCCAACTCCACCGCCGAGGCGATCGAGCTCGTCCAGCATGCCAAGCAGATCGGCGCGGACGCGGCGATGGTCGTCGCGCCCTACTACAACCGGCCCAGCCAGGCCGGCATCTACGCCCACTACAAGGCGATCAACGACGCGGTGCAGCTGCCGATCCTGCTCTACAACGTGCCCGGGCGGACGGTGGTCGACATCAGCAACGAGACGGTCGCGGCGCTCGCCAAGCTGCCCAACATCGTCGGCATCAAGGACGCCACCGGAGACCTCGCCCGCGCCAGCCTGCAGCGGCTCGACTGCGGCGAGGGCTGGACCCTGCTGTCCGGCAACGACGACGTCGGCCTCGGCTACATGGCCCACGGCGGCCACGGCTGCATCTCGGTGACCTGCAACGTCGCGCCCGAGGCCTGCGCGCAGATGTACAACGACGCGCTGGCCGGAAACTGGAAGGGCGCGCTCTACGCCCAGGACCGGCTGATCCGCCTGCACAAGGCCCTGTTCTCCGACGCCTCGCCCGCGCCGACCAAGTTTGCGCTGGCCCAGCTCGGCCTCTGCTCGGAAGAGGCGCGGCTGCCGATCACGCCGGCCTCGGAGGCCTCGCGCGCCCAGGTGCTGGCGGCGATGAAGGAAGCCGGCGTGCTCTGATGGCCGGCAAGACGATCGCCGAGAACCGGCGGGCCAGGTTCGACTACTTCCTCGAGGACTTCACCGAGGCCGGCCTGGCGCTGACCGGCTCGGAGGTGAAGTCGCTGCGCGCCGGCAAGGCCAACATCGCCGAGAGCTACGCGGCGGTGGAGGGGAACGAGATCGTGCTGGTGAACGCCGACATCCCGCCTTACGCCGGCGCCAACCGCTTCAATCACGAGCCGCGACGGCCGAGGAAGCTCTTGCTCCACCGCCGTCAGATCGACCGGCTGATCGGGGCCGTGCAGCGCGAGGGGCGGACCATCATCCCCGTGCGGCTGTATTGGAACGACAAGGGGATCGCGAAGCTCGAGATCGCGCTCGCCAAGGGCAAGAAGACCCACGACAAGCGCCAGACCGAAGCCGAGCGCGACTGGCAGCGCGACAAGGCACGACTGCTGCGGGAGCGCGGATGAGCCCTTCTCCGGGCGACGTGGCGGCCATCGAGCGGGCGACGCTCGCGGCCCTGTCGCCCGACGCGGTGGAGGAGATCGCCGGCTGGCTGGTCGCCTTGGGCCGCGCCCCCGCCGGTCGCGCCAAGAGCGCCGTTCCGCTCAGCCACGAGCTTTCCGCCGATCCCGCCGTGCTGGAGGAGATCGAGGCCGCCTACGCTTGCCGGCGCCTTGCGCCCATCTTCCGCATCGCCGATGCGCCGGGACTCGAAGGCGTCCGCGTCGCTCTGGCCGAACGCGGGTACCGGCCCGAGCAGCCGACCCTGGTGAAAGTCGGGACCACGGCGGGCATGCGCGCGGCGGGCGACCACGCTCCGGCCGAAGTCGCCGAGGCGCCCGACGAGCACTGGAAGGCGGTCTTCCTGGGGCCCGGGTTCGATCCGGCCGACGGTGAGGGTCGCATCGCGCTGCTCACCCGCTCCGGCGCCAACCGCTTCGCTACGGTGCGCGAGTCCGGGGCTGCGGTCGCGGTCGGCGCCGCGGCCTTCGCCGAAGGCTGGGCCAGCGTCCACGGCATGCGCACGGCGCCCGACCGCCGGGGCCAGGGGCTCGCCGGCCGCGTCCTCGCCGGCCTCGCCAGAGCCGCCGAGCAGCGTGGCCTCTCCCGCGTCTTCCTGCAGGTCGAAGAGCCCAACGCGTCCGCCCGCGCCCTCTACCGCCGCGCGGGCTTCGAGTCCGCGTGGCGGTACTTCTACTGGAAGCGGCCGGCCTGAGGGCGCTCGGGCGCCGCTGTCGCGGCCAGCGCCAGGGCGCCCAGCAGGAGTGCGGTGGGCATGGGGTCGTAGAGGACGCCGCCGCCGGCGGTGGCGAAGGCGGCGGTGTTGCTCATGGCGTGGAAGAGGGCGACCGCGAACACCGAACGGCCGGCGCGGAAGAAGAGCTGGACCATCAGCACGCGCTCGGCGACCGACTTCAGGCACTGCCAGAAGATCCAGCCCCATTCGCGGCCGCCCTGCACGAAAGGGATCACGTGCCACAGCGCCCAGAAGAGGCCGATTGCGAGGCCGGCGGCGAGCGGGCCCCAGCGCTCGGCGAGCGGCGGGGTGGCGTAGGCGGTCCAGCCGAGCTCCTCGCCCAGGGCCGCGACGAAGAAGGCCAGCAGCATCAGCGGGGCGACGACGGCGTGGGCGTCGAACCAGGGCTGCGGCGCGCCGGACAGGGCGAGCGATGCGAGGGTCACGGCCGGCATGGTCAGGGCGGCGGCCGCCCACCAGAGCGGGGAGGGGATCTTGCGGGCGTCGAAGCCGCTGGCGATCAGGGCGCGTCCCGCGGCCAGCCCCTCGCGCCGCAGAACCAGGATCAGCGCCGCGGCGGCCGGGGCGAAGGCCATCAGCGCGCTGAGCGGCAGGCCGGGCAGGGGCTGCCAGGCGACGAGCGCGGCCAGCGGCCAGAAGGGCAGCGAGAGGGCGAGGACCAGGGCGAAGAAGGCGCCAGTCGGG
>JAQVDF010000006.1 GCA_028698405.1 Phenylobacterium sp.
GTCGGCGTCTTTCACCGCCTGGGCGATCTCGGTGACGCGCTTCGAGCCCTTGGCGTCCATCTCCCAGACCATGGCGAAATCGGCCTCGGGGTCGACCGAGCCGTCCTTGGCGGGCAGGTCGCGGACGTGGCCGTACGAGGCCAGGACCTTGTAGTCCGGACCCAGGTACTTGTTGATGGTCTTGGCCTTGGCCGGGCTCTCGACGACGACGACGTTCATTCGTTGGCTTTGCTTCCGGGCGCCCCGGGCGATAGCGCCCGTCAGAAGGGCGCGAAAGGTGGGACTGCGTTTCTCCGCCTGTCAACCGGACAGGCGCGGGGGATCGTGATCGGGTCAGATGGCTCCTCAAGGGGCCGGCGGCAAGCGGTTCGGTCAGGCGGCGGCCACCATGCCGCCGGGAAGCAGTTCGGCGCGACCGGCGAGATCGAGCTCCACCAGCGCCGCGAATACCGCCGGGGCCGGGGCGCCGGCGGCGCGGACCAGCTCGTCGCGCGCGACTGGCGTGGGGGAGAGCAGGGCCGCCAGCCGCTCCCGCAGCTCGCGCCCCTCGTCCTCGGGGAGGCAGTGAGGAGGGCCGCGGAACGGCGGCGCTTCGCGGGCGGCGAAGCCCGCGAAGGTCTCCAGGGCCCGCAGTACGTCCTCGGCGGCCTCGCACAGCGCGGCGCCCTGGCGGATCAGGTCGTTGGTTCCCTTGGCCCGGGGATCGAGCGGCGAGCCGGGCACGGCCAGCACCTCGCGGCCCTGTTCGGCGGCCATCCGGGCGGTGATCAGCGAGCCCGAGCGCAGCTCGGCCTCGACCACCACCACGGCGCGGGACAGCCCCGAGATGATCCGGTTGCGTCGTGGGAAGTCGCGGGCCTGGGCGGTGTAGCCGGGAGGGCTCTCGGAGACGACGCAGCCCTCTTCGGCGACGGCCGCGTAGAGGGCCCGGTGCTCGGGCGGATAGACGTCGTCGATCCCGCCGCCGAGGACCGCGACCGTGCCGGTCGGCAGGGCGCCCTCGTGCGCCGCGCCGTCGATGCCGCGGGCCATCCCGGAGACCACCACCAGGCCCGCGCGGCCGAGCTCGGCGGCGAGGCCCCGCGCGAACCGCTGCCCTGCCGCCGAGGCGACGCGCGCGCCGACGATCGCGGCCGAGGGGCGGTGCAGCAGCTCGGTGCGGCCCAGGGCCCAGATCAGCGGCGGCGGCGGGGAGAGGGCGGCGAGCGCCTGGGGAAAGTCGGGCTCGGCGGCGCAGATCAGCCGCGCGCCGGCGCGCTCGCCGGCGGCGAGTTCGGCCTCCGCCTCGGCGGGGGAGGGGATGCGGAGCGGCGCGGCTCGTCCGCTGCGGCGGGCGAGATCGGGCAGGGCCTCGAGCGCCACGACGGCCGAGCCGAACCGGCCGACCAGTTCGTCGAAGGTGACCGGTCCGACGCCGTCCGTGCGGGCCAGCCGAAGCCAGGCCAGCCGCTCGGCGTCGGACAGCGCCTCCATCAGGCCTCGGCTTTCTTGGCGCCGTTCCGCGGCTCCGGGCCCTTGGCGAGACGGCGGATGTTGTCGATGTGACGGATGTAGATCAGCACCGCCATGAAGCCGGCCAGCGCCACCAGCGGCATGGGCCGGCCGGTGAACCAGACGTAGGCGGGGGCCAGCAGGGCCGCGATCAGCGCCGACAGCGAGGAGTAGCGGAACACGGCTGCCATCAGGAGCCAGGTCGCGCCAGCCAGGATCCCCGCCGGCCAGGCCGCGGCCAGGAGGGTGCCGAAGAAGGTCGCCACCCCACGGCCGCCCTTGAAGCCCAGCCAGATCGGGAAGACGTGGCCCAGGAAGGCGGCCCCGCCCGCCAGGGCCGTGGCCTGCGCCTGTAGCTCGGCGCCGGCCGTGCGGGTCAGCCACCACGCGATCCCGACCGCCAGCGCGCCCTTGCCGCCGTCGCCCAGCAGGGTGATCAGCGCCAGGTCCTTGCGCCCGGTGCGCAGGACGTTGGTCGCCCCGATGTTGCCCGAACCGATCTGGCGCACGTCGCCGATCCCGGCCAGGCGCGTGGCGATCACCCCGAAGGGGATCGAGCCCAACAGGTAGCCCCCGACGAGGGCGACCGCGATCTGAATCCCGCTCAACATCCCGAACACGCCGCCTCCCCAGGCCCCGCCGCTTCCGCCAGTGATGGCCGCGCGCCGCCGCCTTGTCGAGCCGCTAGAGCGCCGCCCCGTCGAACGGCTTCACCGTCAGGGCGCCGAGATCCACCCCCTCCAGGCAGCGGGCGTTGACGGCGATCGTGCCCGGCCCCTCGACGAACGGCGACACCCCGCAGACGGTGCAGAAGCGGTGCCTGAGCGTATGCTTGTTGAAAGTGAACTCGCCCAGTTCGGCCGGCCGGCGCACCATCTTCACCTGCGCCTCCGGCACGAACCAGTGCAGGTATCCCTTCGGCCGGCAGATCGAGCAGTTGCAGTCGACCACCTCGCCGATCTCGCCCTCGACCTCGAACGCCACCGCCCCGCACTTGCATCCGCCCTTGTAGAGCATCCGGCATCTCCTCCCTGTCGGATGGCAGGTTAGACGAAATGCTCGGCGAGCACAAACCGTGAACAGGATGCTTCCCAGCTTCGCGGGGTAGGCAGGGCCTCAGCCCCGACGGTAGACCGCCCGGCCGTCGACCCAGGTGGTGATCACCTGGCCCTGCAGGCGGCGGCCGTCGAAGGGGGTGTTCTTGGACTTGGAGAGCAGCTTGTCGCTGTCGATGACCACCGGGGCGTAGAGGTCGACCAGCACCAGGTCGGCCGGCGCGCCCTTCGCGATGCGGCCGGCGGGCAGGCCGAGCAGGTCGGCGGGCCGCGAGGTGACGGTGCGCAGCAGGTCGAGCAGCGGCAGGCCGCCGTCGTGGTGCAGGTTGAGGAGGGCCGGCAGCAGGGTCTCCAGCCCCACCGCCCCTGGCGTCGCCTGGTCGTAGGGCAGGCGCTTGTCCTCGGGCGGGGCGGGCGCGTGGGCCGAGACGACGATATCGATCAGGCCCGACGCCAGCGCATCGATCACGGCCTGCCGGTCGTCCTCCGAGCGCAGCGGCGGGTCCAGCTTGCAGAAGGTGCGGTAGTCGCCGATGTCGATCTCGTTGAAGGAGAGGTGGTTGATCGAGGTGGTGGCGGTGACCGGCAGGCCCCTGGCCTTGCCGTGCTGAAGCGCCTCGAGGCCGCAGGCTGTGGTGACCTGGTCGACCAGCAGCCGGGCTTCGGTCAGTTCGACCAGCGCCAGGTCTCGCTCCAGCATGATCTTTTCGGCCGCGGGCGGCACGGCGGGCAGGCCCATGCGGCCGGCGAACTCGCCCTCGGTGGCCGCCGCGCCCGCCGACAGCCATGGGTCGGCCGGGCGGTGGGCGACCAGCACGTCGAACGCCTTGGCGTAGGCCAGCACGCGGCGGAACACCTTGGAGTTGACGATCGGCCGGTCGGCATCGGTGACGTAGACGCAGCCGGCCTCGCGCATCAGGCCGATCTCGGCCATCCGCTCGCCGCGCGCCCCCTTGGTCGCGGCGCCCGCCGGATAGACGTGAACCAGCTCGATGTCCCGCGCCCGGCGCAGGATGAAGTCGACCACCGACGCCTCGTCGACCACCGGGTCGGTGTCGGGCTGGACCACGACGGTGGTCACCCCGCCCGCCGCGGCGGCGCTGGCCGCCGACTTCAGCGTCTCCTTGGTCTCGGCGCCCGGCTCGCCGGTCTTGACCCGCAGGTCCACCAGCCCCGGGATCAGCAACTGCCCGCCGGCGTCGACCACCTCGACATCAGGCGACAGCGCGCCGAGGTCGCCGCCTTGCGCCACGTCGGCGACCACGCCTTCGGCGACGAGCACCGCGCCGGGGCCGTCGAAGCCGCTGGACGGGTCGATCAGGCGCAGGTTGGTGAGGGCGAAGGGCCGCTCGCTCATCGGTCGTTGTCCAGCCGGGCGGAGAGGGCGGTCAGCACGGCCATCCGGGCGGCGACGCCCATCTCGACCTGGTCCTGGATCAGGCTGACCGAGAGGTCGTCGGCGACCTCGGAATCGATCTCGACGCCGCGGTTCATCGGGCCGGGGTGCATCACCCTGACGCCCGGCGCGGCGTGGGCCAGCTTCTCGCGGTCGAGGCCGAAGAAGCGGAAGTATTCGCGCTGCGACGGCGCCATCACCCCGTCCATTCGCTCCAGCTGCAGGCGCAGCATCATCACCACGTCGCAGCCGGCGATGCCCTGCTTCATGTCGTGGAACACATCGACGCCCCAGCGGTCGGCCGCGGCCGGCATCAGGGTCGGCGGGCCGACGAGGCGCACGTTGGCGCCCAACATCTGCAACAGGCCGACGTTGGAGCGGGCGACGCGACTGTGCAGCACGTCGCCGCAGATCGCGATCTTGAGCCCCGCGATGCGGCCGAAGGCGCGGCGCATGGACAGGGCGTCGAGCAGCGCCTGGGTCGGGTGCTCATGCTGGCCGTCGCCCGCGTTGACCACCGAGCAGGTCACCTTCTGGGCCAGCAGCGAGGCGGCGCCCGACGAGCCGTGGCGGACCACCAGGAGATCCGGCTGCATGGCGTTCAGCGTCACCGCCGTGTCGATCAGGGTCTCGCCCTTGGAGATCGAAGAAGAGCGGGGGCTCATGTTGACTACGTCGGCCCCCAGCCGCTTGCCGGCCAGCTCGAAGCTCGACTGGGTGCGGGTGGAGTTCTCGAAGAACAGGTTCATCAAGGTGCGGCCCTTGAGGAGATCGAGCTTCTTCGAGGTCTGGCGGTTCAGGGCCACGAATCCGTCCGCCAGGTCCAGGAGGCTCGTCACCTCCACCTCGTTCAGGTCCAGCACGGAAAGGAAGTGGCGCTTGGGGAAGGGGAAGGTCCGCCCCAGGACCGCGTTCAAGCCGGCGTCCAGCGCTGTCATCGTGGGCGGGTCATAGGGGAGGGGCGGAGGGTCGGCAAGCCTTCTCGGACCGTCCCTCCCCCGAAGGGAGGGATGTCAGGCCTGCGCCGCTCTGAGCCGCTCCAGCGCGCCCTGCAGGATGTAGGCGGCGGCCATCTTGTCGACCAGGTCGGCGCGGCGGGCGCGGGTGGTGTCGGCCTCGGAGATCAGCATGCGGTTGACCGCCATCGTGCTCATCCGCTCGTCCCAGAAGGCGATCGGCACGTCCTTCAGGCGCAGCAGGTTGCGGGCGAAGGCGCGGGCGCTTTGCACCCGGGGGCCCTCGCTGCCGTCCATGTTCAGCGGCAGGCCGATGACGATTCCCTCCGCCCCGCGGCTCTCCATCAGCTGGAACAGGCGGGCGGCGTCGTCGCCGAACTTGGTCTTGCGGATCAGTTCCAGAGGGCTGGCGACGGTGCGCGAGACGTCGGAGACAGCCACGCCGATGGTCTTTTCGCCCAGGTCCAGCCCGACGAGCGGGGCCCTGGGGCCGACGAGCTGCGGCAATTCGGTCAGATCGACGACGGCCATGCGCCTCCTTACCCGGCATCGCGGCCGGGGCGAAGGGCAGGAAGCTTGTCAAAGGCCGGGCCGCGCCCTAACCCGTCGCGCGACGTATTGAAGGAGGCCCCGATGGCCATCGACGCGGCGACCGTGAAGAAGGTCGCCAGGCTGGCGCGGATCGCCGAGCCGGACGACAAGCTGGAGCCGCTCGCGAGGGAGCTGAGCGGCATCCTCGACTGGATCGAGCAGCTCAACGAGGTGGACACCGACGGCGTCGCCCCGATGACCTCGGCGGTGGCCGCCTCGCTGCCGATGCGCGACGACGTGGTCACCGACGGGGGCGATCCGGCCAAGGTGCTGGCCAACGCGCCGAAGACCGAACGTGGCTTCTTCGTGGTTCCCAAGGTGGTCGAATGAGCGAGCTGACCGAGCTGACGCTGAAGGACGCGCTCGACGGCCTCGCCGCCGGCCGCTTCTCGTCCGAGGAGCTGACCCGCGCCCACGTGGAGGCCGTGGAGGCCGCCCGCGAGCTGAACGCCTACGTGCTGGAGACGCCCGAGCGGGCGCTGGAGATGGCCAAGGCCTCCGACGGGCGACGGGCCCGCGGCGAGGCCGGCCGGCTGGACGGCGCCCAGCTGGGCATCAAGGATCTGTTCTGCACCGAGGGCGTGCGCTCGACCGCCTGTTCGAAGATTCTCGGCAACTTCACCCCGACCTACGAGAGCAGCGTCACCGCCAACCTGTGGCGCGACGGGGCGGTGATGCTGGGCAAGCTCAACATGGACGAGTTCGCCATGGGCTCGTCCAACGAGACCAGCGCCTTCGGGCCGGTGGTCAATCCCTGGCGCATCGAGGGCGGCAACGGCAAGCTGACGCCGGGCGGCTCGTCGGGCGGCTCGGCCGCGGCGGTCGCTGCCCAGCTTTGCCTGGGCGCCACGGCCACCGACACGGGCGGGTCGATCCGCCAGCCGGCGGCCTTCACCGGCACGGTCGGGATCAAGCCGACCTACGGGCGCTGCTCGCGCTGGGGGATCGTCGCCTTCGCCTCCTCGCTCGACCAGGCCGGGCCTATCGCCCGCACGGTCGAGGATGCGGCCATCCTGCTGACCTCGATGGCCGGACACGATCCCAAGGACTCCACCAGCCTGCCGGTCGAGACGCCGGACTTCGCCAGCTTCTGCGGCAAATCGGTGAAGGGGCTGCGGGTCGGGATTCCCAAGGAGTACCGGGTCGACGGCATGCCGGCCGAGATCGAGGCGCTCTGGCAGCAGGGGATCAACTGGCTGAAGGACGCCGGCTGTGAGATCGTCGAGGTCTCGCTGCCGCACACCAAGTACGCCCTGCCGGCCTACTACATCGTCGCCCCGGCCGAGGCCTCCTCGAATCTCGCCCGATACGACGGCATGCGCTACGGGCTGCGCGTCGACGGCGCCAACCTGACGGAGACCTACGAGAACACCCGCGCCGAAGGCTTCGGAGCCGAGGTGAAGCGGCGGATCCTGATCGGCACCTACGTGCTGTCGGCCGGCTACTACGACGCCTACTACCTGAAGGCCCAGAAGGTGCGCCGGCGGATCGCCGACGACTTCGACCAGGCCTTCGAGAAGGTCGACGCGCTGCTCACGCCGACCGCGCCCAGCGCCGCCTTCGCGCTCGGCGAGAAGAGCGACGATCCGGTGGCGATGTACCTGAACGACATCTTCACCGTGACCGTGAACCTGGCCGGTCTGCCGGGCATGAGCATCCCCGCCGGCCTCGACGCCAACGGCCTGCCGCTCGGCCTGCAGCTGATCGGCAAGGCGCTGGACGAGGGGACCCTGTTCTCCATCGGCTCGGCCGTCGAAAAGGCCGCCGCCTTCAAGGCCCGCCCGCAGAAGTGGTGGTGAGCCGGTCGGCTTCCTGAGGACCCGGAAAAGAAGAAGGGGCCGGAGCACAGCTCCGGCCCCTTCGCGATTCGGCTCGCGCGGCGGCGCTATTCGAGAGAGTCGAAATCGGCCTGGACGGCCTTCAGCTTGGCGTCGTCGATCGCGCCCTGGCTCATCGGCGCGACCTGCGAGAGGGTCATCGAGGCGATCTGGTCGTAGTAGGCGGTGATCTCGGGAATCTGCTTCTCGAGCGCGGCCTTCGCCTTCTCGTTCTTGATGATGTCGCCGATCGGCGTGGTCTCCACCGACAGCTTGGCGGAGGCCACGGCGGCCGGCGCGGCGGCGGGCGCGGCTTCCTCGGCGAGGGCGGGCGCGACGGCGGCGGCGAGCGCCAGGCCGGCGAATGCGGCGGTGAGTCTCATAGGTGTTTCCCCAACGACTTCAGGTGGGCGAACACTGTCCACCGAACCCTGCGCCAGGCAAGGGCATTTCCGCTTCCCCGTTCGCCGTCGCTGAGGCTAGAACCCGGCGCATGAGCGAGACCGCCAAACAGATCCAGGGCCGCACCGGCCCGTGGGAAGTCGTCCTCGGCCTGGAGGTGCACGCCCAGGTCTCTTCGAACGCCAAGCTGTTCTCCGGCGCTGCCGTCGGATTCGGCGCCGGCCCGAACGAGCAGGTCAGCCTGGTGGACGCGGCGATGCCCGGCATGCTGCCGGTGATCAACCGCCGTTGCGTGGAGCAGGCGGTCCGCACGGGCCTCGGCCTGAAGGCCCAGATCAACCTGACCAGCCGCTTCGACCGGAAGAACTACTTCTACCCGGACCTGCCGCAGGGCTATCAGATCAGCCAGTACCAGCACCCGATCGTGGGCGAGGGCGAGGTCATCGTCGAGCGCGACGACGGCTCGACCTTCACGGTGCGTATCGAGCGGCTGCACCTGGAGCAGGACGCCGGCAAGAGCCTGCACGACCAGGACCCCAACTTCACCTTCGTCGACCTGAACCGGGCCGGCACTGCGCTGATGGAGATCGTCTCGCGGCCGGACATGCGCAGCGCCGAGGAGGCCGCGGCCTATGTGAAGAAGCTGCGCACCATCCTCGTCTACCTGGGCACCTGCGACGGGGACATGGAGAAGGGCAATCTGCGCGCCGACGTGAACGTCTCGGTCTGCCGCCCCGGCGCCTACGAGAAGTACCGCGAGGCCGGCGACTTCAGCCACCTGGGCACGCGCTGCGAGATCAAGAACGTCAACTCCTACCGGTTCATCCAGCAGGCCATCGAATACGAGGCGCGCCGACAGATCGAAATCCTCGAGGACGGCGGCGTGGTCGAGCAGGAGACCCGTCTGTTCGACCCGGTGAAGGGCGAGACCCGATCGATGCGCTCCAAGGAAGAGGCGCACGACTACCGCTACTTCCCCGACCCCGACCTGCTGCCGCTCGAACTCGACCCGGCCTGGGTCAAGGAGATCGAGGCGACCCTTCCCGAGCTGCCCGACGCCAAGAAGGCGCGGCTGCAGAAGGATTACGGCCTCTCGGCCTACGACGCCGGCGTGCTGGTGGCCGACGCGGCCAAGGCCGACTTCTTCGAGGCCGCCGCCAAGGGCCGCGACGCCAAGCTGGTCGCCAACTGGGTGACCAACGACCTGGCCGCCAAGCTGTCCGCGGACGGCCTGGATATCGTCGACAGCCCGATCGGGCCGCAGGCCATCGCCGAGCTGGTCGGCCTGATCGAGGACGGCACCATCTCCTCGAAGATCGCCAAGGACGTCTTCGAGCGTATGTGGGCGGGGCAGGGCAGCCCGGCCGAGATCGTCGAGGCCCAGGGCCTGAAGCAGGTCTCGGACACCGGCGCCCTGGAGAAGATCATCGACGAGCTGATCGCCGCCAACCCCGGCCAGGCCGAAGCCGTGAAGGCCAAGCCCCAGGCCATCGGCTGGTTCGTCGGCCAGGTGATGAAGGCCACCCAAGGCAAGGCCAACCCCGGCGCCGTGAACCAGCTCCTGAAGGCCAAGCTGGGCGTGGAGTAGCGTGCTTTCCTCCCCATGAAGGGGGGGGGTCAGTCCCTGACGACCTCGACGACGAGGCCCGAGGTCATCTGCGTCAGCAGGAAGTCGTCGCCGACGCGATACCAGGCGTAGCCGGCTGGCGGCGGGCGCAGGCGGTGGCGTTCGTAGGCGTAGACGCGCTCGCCCCGGTAGGCCGGGGGCAGGGTGGCGCCGCGTCGCCAGCCCGGCAGCGCCTCGCGCGGGGGCGGGGCGGCGCGCATCTGACGGGGCGGCGGCAGTCGGCGCTCGACGCGCGGCGGCTGTTGGCGGCGCTCCCAGCCACGGGATTCGCGCTCGATGCGCCCGCGGCCCGGCTCGCCGCCGTCTCTGGGGTCGGCAAGCGCCTCGCCCGCCGTGGCGATAAGCGGCCCCGCGACGGCCAAGGCGGCCAGGCTCAACAGCAAACGTCTCACGCCAGATCGTTCCCTTCAGGCGCGCCCGTATCTCTCGGCGCAGCGCCCGTCCACGCCCGCAGGTTGGCCCGCCATGGCTGAACTCGCGCTGAACGCCGCCTTGCAGCCGCGTCCCGAACGCCCAATTAAGCCTGACCGCGCCGAAAAGTCGCTACGCGAGCGCAAACGGGAAGGAACCGCATGACCGCCCCCATCGAGATCCACTTCTGGCCGACGCCCAACGGGTACAAGATCGTCATCGCCTGCGAGGAGATGGGGCTGCCCTACGAGATCAAGCCGGTGAACATCGGCCGGGGGGATCAATTCGATCCCGCCTTCCAGGCGCTGAGCCCGAACGGGCGGATGCCGGCCATCGTGGATCCCGAGGGGCCGGACGGCCAGCCGATCTCGGTGTTCGAGTCGGGCGCCATCCTGCAGTATCTCGGTCGCAAGACCGGCCAGTTCTACGGCGCCGACGAGCGCCAGCGGGTGCAGGTCGAGGAGTGGCTGTTCTGGCAGATGGCGGGCCTCGGGCCGATGGCCGGCCAGGCGCATCATTTCCGCGGCTATGCGCCGGCCATGCTGCCGGACCGCCGTTTCACCGCCTACGGCGCGATCCGCTACACCAACGAGGTGCATCGGCTCTACGGGGTGATGAACCGACGTCTGGAGGGGCGGGAGTACCTGGCCGGCGACTACTCCATCGCCGACATGGCGGCCTGGCCCTGGGTGCGGCCGTGGAAGATGCAGGGCATCGACCTCGACGAATTCCCGAACGTGAAGGTCTGGTCGAAGCGGATCGGAGAGCGTCCGGCGGTGACGCGCGCCATCCAGGTCGGTGAAGACCTGCGCCGGGCGACGGACCTCGCAGCGCCCAACGCAGAGGCCGCGCGGAAGATTCTCTTCGGACAACGGGCCAAGTGAGGCCGCGAAAACACACGAAGACTACACCGTCCCGGATCAGAACAGCAGCCGATCGCGCTTAACCATATCTTCAGCTTGCCGCCGGTTTCCTTTGGTCAGGGTAAACCGGTCCGTCCTCAGAACGAACGGCGGTCCGGTCAGGGACAAGGGGACGTTAGGGATGCTGATGAGCGTGGAACAGGCCGAAGGCCTGCCGCTGCCCGGGCCGGACGCCACCGGCGACGAGCTCTTCCGTCTGGGGCTGTTGTATTCGACCGGACAGGGCGGGGCGCCGCTGGACTACAAGTCGGCCCACATGCTGTTCAACCTCGCCGCCATGCGCGGTTCGGTGGAAGCCAAGGTCTACCGCAAGGAGCTGTCACAGGAGATGGACTCCGAGGAGATCGCCGACGCCCAGCGCGCGGCCCGCGAGTGGCTGGCTCAGGGCTGAGCCGAACGGGCGACGACTGACGCCGCCCCGCCGCGCGCGGCCGGCGTACATGGACGGCTCCGCCTTCCTGCACCCTCTCAGCGCCCCGCGCGCCGCTCCCATTCGTAGAGGCGGCGCGCGGGGCCTGCTCAGTTGGCGTTCTGATCGTTGAGCGCGTAGCTGAAGCCGAACTGGATCGGCGACAGGTCCCGGAAATACTGCTGCACGAACAGGCCCGCCTCGGCGACGCCGCTCCTCGGCACATAGACGATGTCGAAGCGGCGCAGGGGCACGAGGTCGGCGCCGTCGGTCTTCAGGCCGCGCGCCAGGTCGACCGTGCGGACCATGCCGCGGCCGTCCGGGCCCCGGCGGACGATGTAGACCTTGCGGCGGTTGGCGCTGGGCTTGAAGTCGCCGGCCTGGATCACCGCCCGCAGCGCGTCGCTGTCGCCGGCCATGTCCAGGATGCCCGGATTGCCCACCTCGCCGCCGACGAACACCTTCAGCGGCGCGGCCTTGGCGGCGACCTCCACCTCGGGCCGACGCAGCTGGCTCGAATAGGCGGCGGCGATGTCGGCCTCCAGTTCGTCGGTGGTCCGGTCAGCGGCCATCACGGGGCCGATCAGCGGCAGGGCGATGCGCCCGTCGGGCTGAACGGTGACGGTCTTCGACAGCTCCGGCGCGCTCGGCACCGTCACCTCGATCTCGTCGCCCGGGTAGAAGCGGTAGGGCGGCTCGTAGTCGCTCCAGTCGGCATAGGCGATGTTCGGGAACCGGCCCGAGGCCTGGGGGGCCTCGCCCACGCGCGCCGAGTCCGTGGCGCAGCCGGTCAGCAGCGCGACCGATACGCCCGTGACGAGAAGGAATCTGCGACTTTGCCCCATGGCCGGAAAGGTTAAGGGAAATGGGTAACGAAGCCTTAAGCGCGGATCGCCAGGGTCCGCGGGTGGGGCTAATCTCGTACCGATTCCATGGCTGATGCTGCGCCCGGTTGGACGATGAGGCCGCGTGAGGCGTTTGCGCCCGCGTGGACCGCTCGGCCGCGCTATGCGCTCAGCGACTTCCCGGTGCTGCTGTGGCGCGAACGCTGGCTCATGGCCGGCGTCTTCCTGGCCATCTTCCTGCCCCTGCTGCTGGTCGCGGCCCTCGCCATCAAGCCCAGCTACCCGGCCTACGCCAGCGTGCTGGTGCGACTCGGCCAGGAGTATGTCTACGAACCCCGGGCGGGGGACGCCGGCCGGGGCGCCGTGCCCGAGCCCGACCAGCTGATTCAAGCGGAGACCGAGATCCTCGGCAGCGAGGCGCTGAAGCGCCGGGTGATCGACAAGCTGACCCTGGCCCGCATCGATCCCAAGGCCGCCGAGAAGTACGAGAAGGGCGATCCGGCCGAGCGGCGTAAGATCATTGGCGGCGTGGTCCGTTCCATCGAGCAGGACCTGACGATCGCCACCACGCCGGACGCCCCGGTGATACGGGTCGGCTACGAGCACAAGGATCCCGAGCTCGCCGCCCTGATCCTCAACACTCTGCTCGAGGAATATCTGGTCTACCGGCGCAACGTGCTGATCGACCCCACCTCGCCGGTCATCGAGCAGCAGCGGATCATCTTCCAGCAGCGGCTGGCCGAGGCCGATCAGGCCTACCAGGACTTCCTGGTCAACAACCGGATCGGCGACTTCGTCGCCGAGAAGACGAGCCTGTCGCAGCTGCAGGCCCAGATCGAACAGCAGAAGCTTCAGACCGAGGCCCAGCTCCAGGAGCGCCGGGCCCGGTTGGCGGCCCTTCAGGCCCAGCTCGGCCAGGTGGCCCCGGAGGTCGGCCTCTACCGCGACCTCAACACCGCCGCCTCCGACAAGCTGGCCCAGCTCAAGGTGCAGCGCGAGGAACTGCTCTCCCGCTACAAGCCCGGCGCGCGGCCGGTGCAGGACGTGGACGAGCAGATCGCCCAGCTCGAGCAGGCGATGGGCGAAGGGCGCACCAGCGCCGACGGGGCGCGGCGGTTCGGCGTCAATCCCGTCCGCCAGACGGTCGAGACCGACCGCATCCAGGCCGCCGCCGAAGTGGCGGCGCTGCAGCGCTCGCTGGAGGCGCTGAACGAACAGCTGCAGCAGGTGATGGACCGCCGGCTGCGGCTGGCGGCCCTCGAGCCGCGCTTCCAGGCGCTTTCCCTCGACCGCGACGTGCTGATGGCCAACGTCCGCGACTTCTCGGTCAAGGAAGAGCAGAGCCGGGCGGCCCAGGACATCGCCTCGCGCACCAACGACAACATCCGCATCGTCCAGCGGGCCGCGGTCCCCACCAAGGGGACGAGCCTGAAGCGGCCGTTGGCCGCCCTGGCGCTGCTGTTCGCCGGCTTCACCGCCCTGTGCGCCGGCCTGCTGCGCAGCTTCCTGCGGCCGGGCCTGCCGACGCCGCAGACGGCCGCTCGCACGCTCGGCCTGCCGGTCCTGGGGTCTGCGTCGCTGAAGCCGGTACGCTGAGCGGCGAGTCGGGCTAGCTTGCGCTTCCGTTTGTTGGCGGTGTGAGCATGGTCGACCTGAGCGCCGAAATGGCCGGGCTGTGGGCGTCGCTGGGCGCGCCGGCCGCCGGAGCGGGCCGCATCGTCCAGTTCATCGCCGCCCGTCGTGGGGAGGGGGCCTCGACGGTCGCCCGCGAGTTCGCCCACTTTGCCGCCCGCCGCGCCGGCCGCAGCGTCTGGCTGGTGGATCTCGA
>JAQVDF010000362.1 GCA_028698405.1 Phenylobacterium sp.
GGGAAGAAATCCTCAGGCGTTTCCCGAAGATCGAGGTCGTCGGCCCGCCGCGGCGCGTCTACTCCTCGTTCGTGAAGGGCTACGAGCGGCTGCCGGTGGTCATCCCGACGCGCAACTGACCTCGTCCTCCGGCGCGGCGCAAAGCTGCCGCGCCAGGCAGCCCAGCAATTCGTCGGCGCGGATCGGCTTGCCCAGGTGGTCGTCCGCGCCGACGGCGGCCGTGCGCAGCCGCTGCGCATCGTCCACGTCGGCGCTCAACACCACGATCGGCGTGCGTGCGCGGCCGTTGCGGAGTTCGGTCCGGCGGATCTCGGCGATCGCCTCCAGGCCGTCCATCCGCGGCATGTGCAGGTCCATGAGGATCAGGTCGTAAGCCTCGCGCCCGGCCGCCTCCACCGCCGCCGCCCCGTCCTCGACCCAGTCGAGCTGCAGGTCGAGGCCGCCCAGCATCAGCTGCACCACCTTGCGGTTGGTCGGGTTGTCCTCGGCCAGCAGCACCCGCGGCGGCCGCGTCCAAGCCCTCGCCGTCGGCCCTTCGTCCGCTTCGGCGGCCCGAGCCGGGGCCTGCGCCACCGGAAGCTCCACCTCCAGGCGAAACTGCGAGCCCTCGCCCGGCGTGCTCGTCGCGGTCAGGCGCCCGCCCATCAGCTCGGTGAGCTGTCGGCAGATGGTCAGCCCCAGGCCCGTCCCGCCGTGCCGCCGCGTGGTCGAGGTGTCGGCCTGTTCGAAGGCGCGGAACAGCCGCTCGCACTCCTCGGGCGAGAAGCCGACGCCGGTGTCGCTGACGGTAAAGGTCAGCGCCGCTTGGTCTCCCCTCGTCTCGCCGCGCACCGACAGGCGGATCTCGCCCTTGTCGGTGAACTTCACCGCATTGCTCAGCAGGTTGTTCAGAATCTGCCCCAGGCGCGCCCGGTCGCCGACCACCGCCAGCGCCGGCGCGGTCTCCACATCGACGCTCAGCGCCAGCCCCTTGGCCTGGGCCGAGGGCGCGAACAACGCCGCGCTGCGCCGGGCCAGCTCGGCCACGTCCAGGGGTTCGCGGGTCAGCGCCACCTTCGCCGCGTCCAGCCGGCTGAACTCCAGGATGTCGCTCAGCAGGTGGTTCAGGGTGCGCGCCGAGTCCAGGATGGCGCCGACCAGCTCCTGTTGCTCCGCCGACAGGCCGGTGCGCGACAGGACGTCGGCGATCCCGATGACCCCGTTCAGCGGCGTGCGGATCTCGTGGCTCATGGTCGCCAGGAAGCGGGTCTTGGCGCGGTCGGACTCGGCGACCCGGACCAGCGCCGCCTCCAGCGCCTGGGCCTTCTGCTTCATCTCGGTGATGTCGACGCGCACGCCAACCACCCAGTTGTCGACCGTCTTGTGCTCCTCGATCAGGATCCAGCGCCCGTCGGTGAGCTGCTGCTCGTGCCGGCCGGCCGGCGCGTTGAGCAGCGTCAGCCGCTCGGCGAGCCACGCCTCCTCCCGTCCGGCCGCTTCCGGATAGGCGCCTCGCGCCACCCCGACCCGCAGGGTGTCCTCGAACTTCTTCCCGGGCGCGAACAGGTCCGCCGAGTGGTGGTAAATTTCCGCGTAGCGCCGGTTCCACAGGACGTAGCGGCGCTCCTCGTCCAGGATCACGATCCCGTCCGGCAGCACGTCGATGGCCCGCCTCAGCCGCTGCTCGTTCAGCGTTTCGCTGGTCTCGGCGGAGCGCCGTTGCTCCGCGTCCAGACTGTCCATCGCTGGGCCCCCTTCGCCTGCGACGGAATGGACGGGCCAGCCCTTGCCCGGAGGTTAAGATCGCCGAGACTTTGCGCCTTCCGGCGCGAGTTCCCGTGCTCAACTTGAGGATTGATCACGGACCGAGCGGCCGTTGTCCAAAATTCGGACAACGCCCCATGGCGAGTTCCTCATTATACTTAAGGCGGAGAGAACTGGGGGCGGAGCCAAACGGCTCCGCCCTGCCGAGTCCTGTCAGAGCGCGAATAGGAAGGTCGAGTTGATGTTCCCGGTCAGCACGATGACCATGTCGTCGCCCTGGCCGTCGCCGTCGGTGTCCATGCGCAGCGTGGTCTGGTTGGTCCCGGAGTCGTAGCTGGCCACCAGCTGTCCGGCGACGCCGGTGAAGCTGCCCGCCCAGACGAAGGCCTGATCCCCGTCGGTGTTGACGTCGGCGTCCACGGCGGAGAGGTCGATCAGGTCCCCCTCGCCCTTCTTGAAGTCGACGATCCGGTCGGGGGCGGCCTCGGTCGAATCCGCGGCGCTGAGGAAGACGAAGACGTCGGCGCCGCTGCCGCCCGAGAGGGTATCGGCCCCCTCGCCGCCGGTCAGGGTGTCGGTCCCGCCGGAGCCGGAGAGGCTGTTGTTCCCCGCATTGCCGACGAGCTGATTGGCCGCGCCGTTGCCGGTCCCGTTGATGTCGCCGATTCCGGTCAGCACCAGATTCTCGACGTTCGAACTCAGGGCGAAGCTGTCCTCGGCGAACACGGTGTCGACGCCGGCGCCCGCGGACTCGCTGACCTTGTCGCCGGCGCCGACGTAGTAGGTGTCGTCGCCCGCGCCGCCTTCGAGGGTGTCGTTTCCTCCGCCGCCGACCAGCGTATCGTTCCCCTCCTGCCCCTTGAGCTTGTTGTTGAGCGCATTGCCGACGATCAGGTTGTCGAGCGCATTGCCGGTCCCGTTCGCCGCCGTCCCGGTCAGCACGAGGTTCTCGAGGTTCGCCCCCAAGGTGTAGCTGAACGCGGCATGGACGGTGTCGTCGCCTTCCCCGGCCGCCTCGATCACCACGTCCTTGGTGACGTTGAGCACATAGGTGTCGTCGCCCAGACCGCCGATCAGGGTGTCGTTGCCGAGCCCGCCGTCCAGCAGGTTGTTGCCGGCGTTGCCCTCGATCAGGTTGTGGCTGCCGTTGCCGACGCCGATCAGGTCCCCCGTGCCCAGCAGCCTGAGATTCTCGACCTCGTCCCAGAGGGCGAGGATGTTGACCGTCGACTCCACGCGGTCGACGCCGCCGGCGCCGCCGTTGACCAGTTCCACGACCTTGTCGTCGGCGTTGTCCACCGCATAGACGTCGTCGCCGTCGCCGCCGACCATGGTGTCGGCCCCGGCCGCGCCGTCCAGCGAGTCGTCACCGCCCAGTCCGCTCAAGGTGTCGTCGCCTTCGGTCCCGATCAGGGTGTCGTTTCCGTCGGT
>JAQVDF010000363.1 GCA_028698405.1 Phenylobacterium sp.
CGAGTTCCAGTTCATGGTCGCCGAGGAGCTGCCCAGGTTCTCGGCCCAGGCGGCGCTGTACGCGCGGGTGATGGACGCGGCCGCCGGCATGCCGGTGACCTTCCGCACCCTCGATCTCGGCGGCGACAAGGTGCTGCCCTATCTGGAGGCCGAGCGCGAGGACAACCCCGCTCTGGGCTGGCGGGCGATCCGCATGGGGCTCGACCGCCCCGCCCTGCTGCGCCTGCAGCTGCGCGCGCTGATCGCCGCCGCGCGCGGCCGACCGCTGCGCATCATGTTCCCGCTGGTGGCGACGGTGGACGAATTCCGCGCCGCCCGCGCCCTGGTGGATCACGAAATCGCCTGGGCCCAGCGTCGCGGACGCCCGGCCCCATCGCGCCTGGACGTGGGTGCGATGATCGAGGCCCCCAGCCTGATCTGGCACCTGGACGCGCTGTTGCCGATGACCGACTTCGTCTCGGTCGGCACCAACGACCTGATGCAGTACCTGTTCGCCGCCGACCGCGGCAACCCGAGGGTGGCCGACCGCTACGACGTGCTCTCGCCGCCGGCGCTGCGGGCGCTGGAGGCGATCCAGCGCGCCTGCGCCGAGACCGGCACGCCGGTGTCGGTGTGCGGCGAAATGGCCGGCCGGCCGCTGGAGGCCTTCGCCCTGGTGGCGCTGGGCTTCGAGCAGCTCTCCATGCCGCCGGGCGGCGTCGGCCCGGTGAAGCAGATGGTCCTCTCGTGCGACCGCGAGGCGGCCCGCCGCGGGGTTTCCGCGCTGATCAAGGGCGGGGCCGGATCGGTGCGGAACGAGATCGAGACTCTGGCGCGGAAGCTCTATTTGGCGGTGTAGAATCTGCGCTACACTTCGCGGCGAACCACCGCATTCCCGGCCGAATGCTGGATCGCTACCTACAACTCTTCGTTAATATGCAACTGCTACGTGGAACCGGGCCCGTTGCGACTAAGGGTCGCCGTGTCCGCCTGGAGGGTGATCGATAGCCATGCCGCTCGATACTGGCGGAGAAGTGGATGTTGCTTTGAACGCCCGGACACGTCGCAGTCCAGCCAAGGTCGAGACTTTCATGCCGACGCTCCAGGACGGTCCAGACGTCGGCCAAGCCCTGAAGACCATCCGTGAGTTTCTTGGCCTCTCCCTGGAGGAGGTGGCCGAAAAAACCTGCGTCCGCCGCGCGTATCTGCAGGCGATCGAGGAGATGCGCCTCGAGGCCCTGCCCTCGCGGCCCTTCACCATCGGCTATATTCGCGCCTACGCGAATGCGATGGGCCTGGACGGCGAGGCCGCCGTCGCCCGTTTCAAGCGCGAGGAGCCGGCCCCGGAGCCGGTGCTGCCCGAGCCTGTGGGCGTGCCCAAGGAGCGCGACCCGCGCCTGGCGATGTTCCTGGGCGCCTTCGGGGTGATCCTGGCCGCCGTCCTGGCCTGGAACCTGGTCCAGCGGGCCATGACCCAGGAGGAGGCGCCGGTGGCCGCCGCCGCCCCCGCCAAGACGCTGACCACCATCGCCGCGCCGGCCGCGAGCGGCCCGGTGGCGCTGGGCGCGCCGCTGCCCGCGCCTCTGGAGTCCACCACGCCTGCGCCCTACGAGACGCCGGGCCTTGCGGCCGCGACGGCGGCGGGCGGCGTGCTGCCCGACACCGATCCGACCCGCATGCCGACCCCGGCGTCGAACCCGGCGCCGGCCCAGACGCTGCCGCAGGTGTTCACGCCGAACGGCCCGGTGCACGGCGCCCCGGCGGGCAGCTCGGTGGTCACCCTGCAGGCGGTGCGCAGCGGCTCGATCATCATCCGCGGCGGCGACGGCAGGGTGTACTTCGCCCGTCAGCTGGCGGCCGGCGAGGCCTACCGGGCCCCGAACATCGGCGGCCTGACCGTGGACGTCTCCGACCCCACCGCCTTCCAGGTGTTCGTCGGCGGCCAGAGCCGCGGCCTGCTGCCTCAGGCGCAGACCCCGCTCTCCAAGATCGCCAGCTAGGTTAACGCCGGGTCAGGCGCGCGGCCCGGCGCTGCGCGTCGAAGCCTTCCCAGGCCCCCTCGCCCGCCGGCGCCAGCAGCGCCAGCGTCAGGCCGTCGGCCGCCGCCAGCTCCATCCCGTCGGGAACCGTCCGCCATTGCGCGACGGCCAGCGCACAGCCCGGCGCGATCTCGGCGCGGTAGCCGTGCGACGAGCCCTCCGCGGTCAGCCGTAGACGGCAGTCCGCCCGCCCCTCCAGCGACAGTGTCCAGCCGCCCGCAAGCCGCTCGGCCGGGACCAGCGCCGGACTTCGGGCGCCAGCCGGTTGCGAGCCGCAGGCGCCGAGCGCGAAGGCCGCAGCAACCAGGGCTCGAAACCTCATCGCAACCTCTCCCGGCTAGAGTCGGAAGCGCGACTTAAGCGCCTCAAATCATGCGAAGAATCGACGCAACATGGTTCGCTGCGCTTGTTCGCCTCCCGGCCCGGGCCTAGTTTCCCGGCGATCGGGGGACGCACGGCTTCTAGGTAACACGCGCGGCCCATGTCCCTTCAACGCTTCCCCGAAACGCCCCTTCATGCGTCCGCGTCCGCTCTGGGCGGCGAGCCGCTGCGGCCGGCCGCCTATCTGAACGCCGACTGGCGCGGGGGCTTCGACAACGGCAAGCCGAGCTACACGGTCGCCCAGGCCGCCAACCAGATCGTGCGCGGCGAGCCCGGCTGGGGCGCGATGGGCCAGCCCTTCAACGTCACCTACGGCTTCCGCGCCGACGCGCCGGCTCAGATGCCGGACGATCTGGCCGGGTTCTCGCGCTTCAACGCACAGCAGATTCACCAGGCGGAGCTGGCGCTCGCGGCCTGGTCGGACGTGGCGCGCATCACCTTCCAGCGGATCGGCGACTACACCAACGACGCCACCATCCTGTTCGCCAACTACGACAGCGGCGCGGACGGGACCTCGGCCTTCGCCTACTACCCGGGCTCGACGCGGGCGAGCTCGCCCTCGGGCGACGTCTGGATCAACATCCGCTCCGGCTCCAACGCCACCCCCTCGACCTTCAACTACGGCGGACACGTGCTGGTGCACGAAATCGGCCACGCCATCGGCCTGGCGCACCCATCCGAGTACGACGCCACCGCCGACGCCAACAACACCTACGCCGGTCAGGCCGACTACGCCGAGGACACCCGCCAGTACACGGTGATGAGCTACTT
>JAQVDF010000364.1 GCA_028698405.1 Phenylobacterium sp.
GCTGCTTGCGCTTACAAACGAAACGCCGGGGGCGCGGTTGCACGCAGGCGCAGGGCGGCGCCCGTCCGCGCATTGAATCTCTTCACATCTCTGTGTGGCCTGGGCCACGTCAGGTCCCCGTTCTCGCGTGGGGCGCAGAGACCGGCTTGCTCTCGGGCGAGCCCTTCTCCCGCAGCCAGATGGCCAGCACCACCAGCACGGCGGTCGAGAGGAACTCGCTCTGCCAGTTCTGGAAGGACTCGAACCAGAACTGCGACGAGCCGAGGTGTTCGATCAGGCTGGGCGCCGCATCGCCATGCTCGGCCGCCTCCTCGGCCTGGCTGCGCGCGCTGTTGACCCAGTGCAGGGCGAAGGAGGTGAGGAACAGCGCCAGGAGGACGAGGCCCAACGAGTGGCCGTAGAGCCGGGCTGGCCAGCCGCCCCGGCGCACCGGTCCCGGCGCGTCGGACCGGCCGGCGTCGAGAGTGGGGTCGCGGTCCTGCGGCGCGGGAGCGTCGGGGTCCTTCGATTCGGGGGAGCCGCGCTGAAACAGGTAGGCCGTGAGCACGACGTAGGCCCACATCTGCAGGAACTCGCTCTCCCAATTCTCGAAGACGGCGGAGAGGAATTCGCCGCCGCTCAAGAAAGCCCAGGCGCCCAGCAGCGGTTTTCCGTGCTGTGCGAGCATTTCGTTCTCTTGCGACCAGCCGGCGAAAACCTGACCGGTGAAGCTGGCGGCGAACAACAGCAAGAGCACCAGCGACAGGTTATTGTCCCTCAACCAGCTTTTCATGGCAGGTAGAAGGTTCCGCCGCAGGGGCGGTTCCCGAGGCTTGTGAGGGCGGAGCTTCCCTTCTAGTTTCCGACCCTTCCGCGAACGGCAGGAAGCGAAAACCCCGGATGCCCCCCCACTACCTCGAATTCGAGCGGCCCATCGCCGACCTCGAAGCCAAGATCGAGGAGCTCCAGAAGGTTTCCGAATCCGCCAATCCCGGCGCGCTGGACGCCGAGATCGAGGCGCTGCGGGCGCGCGCGACGGAGCTGCGCAAGCAGGCCTACGCCAAGCTGGACGCCTGGCAGAAGACTCAGGTCGCCCGTCATCCGGACCGGCCGCACTTCACCGACTACGTGGGCGAGCTGATCGAGGACTTCGTCGAGCTGCGCGGCGACCGCACCTTCGCCGACGACCAGGCGCTGATGGGCGGGCTCGGCCGGTTCCGCGGCCGGCCGGTGATGGTCATCGGCCAGGAGAAGGGCCGCGACACCGTCAGCCGCGTGAAGCACAACTTCGGCATGGCCAGGCCCGAGGGCTACCGCAAGGCCATCCGGCTGATGGACATGGCCGAGCGGTTCAACCTGCCGGTCATCTCCTTCGTCGACACCGGCGGCGCCTATCCGGGCGTCGGCTCCGAGGAACGGGGCGTTGCCGAGGCCATCGCCAGGTCCACCGAGCGCTGTCTGTCGCTGAAGACGCCGCTGGTGGCGGTGATCACCGGCGAGGGGGCCTCGGGCGGGGCCATCGCCATCGCCGCGGGCTCGTCGGTGCTGATCCTCGAGCACTCGATCTACATGGTCATCTCGCCGGAAGGGGCCAACGCCATCCTCTGGCGCGGCGCGCGCACCGCCGAGGAGGCCGCCAAGGCGATGAAGATCACCGCCCAGGATCTCTTGAAGCTGAAGGTGGTCGACAAGATCATCCCCGAGCCGCCGGGCGGCGCCCACTCCGACCCGGCCGCCACCATTCGCGCCGTCGGCGACGCCATCGAGGCCGAACTGATGAAGTTCGAACACCTGTCCGCCGACGAGATCCTCAAGCTCCGCGCCGAACGCTTCTACGCCATCGGCCGTCCGGGCTGATCGTACGAAGCGCCGACCAAAGGTTCCTGCCCCCCGCCGCTGCGCGGGGGAGGTAGGATGCGCTAGGCGATCCCCTTGAGCGCTTCCGCCAGCTCGTCCACGGCTTCGGGCGTGGTGGCCCAGCTGCACATGAAGCGCACCGAGCCGTCGAGGAAGCGGTGGACGAACCAGCCCGCGGCGTGCAGCCGGGAGAGCGCGGCCTCGTCCATCTCGGCGAACACGGCGTTGGCCTCGACCGGGTGGCGGACGGGGAAGGGCATGGCCTCGGCCAGGCGCCTGGCCATGGCGTTGGCGTGGGCGGCGTGACGCACCAGCGCGCCGTCCTCCAGGAGGCCCACGAACGGCGCGGCGTAGAAGCGGGCCTTGGACGGCAGCTGGCCGGCCTGTTTGAGGCGGGCGTCGAACCGGTGGCGCAGCGCAGGCTCGAACACCACCAGCGCCTCGGCCGGCGTGCCGCCCGCCTTGGTCCCGCCGAGCACCAGGATGTCGCAGACCTTGGACAGGCATTTCGGGTCGAATCCGGACGCGACCGCGTTGGCCAGCCGCGCGCCGTCGAGGTGGATCGGCAGGCCGCGGTCCCGCAGCGGCGCGGCCAGGGCCGCCAGCTCTTCGGGAGAATAGACCGCGCCGTACTCGGTCGCGTTGGTCACCGACAGGGCGGCGGGCGCCTGGCGGTGGGCGAAGGCGGGGCGGGACAGCGCCTTCGCCACCGCGGCCGGGTCTAGCTTGCCGGAAGGGCCCTTCAGCGCGTGCAGCCCGAGGCCGTGGCCGAACAGGCCCGGCGCGCCGGTCTCGTCGGTGCAGATGTGGGCGTGCTCGTGGGCGATCACCGCGTCGAACGGGCGGCAGATGGCCGCGAGCGCGATGGCGTTGGCCGCTGTGCCCGAGGCGACGAACCAGACATCTGCGTCCGCGTCGAGGAAGCCGCGCACCAGGTCGGCGGCGCGGGCGCTGACCGGGTCCGCGCCATAGGCCGGCATGAATTCGTCGTTGAAACGGGCGAGGGCGGCGATGGCCTCCGGGGCCGCGGGCGCGACGTTGTCGGAAGCGAACTCGTAGCGGCCGCTCATCCGATCTCCCGGCCCCAGCCGCGCACGTCGTCCACGAACAGCTCGGGCTGCTACATGGCCGCGAAGTGGCCGCCCGCTGGCATGTCGGTCCAGCGGACGAGGTTGTAGGCCCGCTCGGCGAAGCTGCGCGGCGGAGCCTTGTAGAGCGGTTCGCCGGGGTAGTTGGCGAAAGCGGTGGGGGTCTCGACCCGCTCGCCCGGCTGGAAGGCGACCCCTCCCTCTTCCAGCAGGCCGCGG
>JAQVDF010000365.1 GCA_028698405.1 Phenylobacterium sp.
CCAGCCGCGCCATCACCTTGACGCGCGAGACCAGCAGCGGCGCCAGCCGCTGCGACAGGCTCAGCACCTCGCGCATCACGCCGTCGACACGCAGCCGCACGACCAGCGCCTGCACGAACGGCTCGATGTGCACGTCGGAGGCGCCCAGCCGCACCGCCTCGGCGATCAGGCCGTTGATCAGCCGGATGATCGGGGCGTCGTCCTGGGTCTCCAGCAGATCGGTCGCCACGGGGATGTCCTCGACCAGCCCCTCCAGGCCACCGGCCAGGTCAAGCTCCTCGCCCGAGCCGGCGAGGCCCTCCCCTGCGTAGGCTTCCGACAGGCGGCGCTCGAAGTCCGCCCGGCTGAGACTTTCCACCCGGATCGCCGCGCCAAGCACCCGCCGGGCCTCGATCAGGGCCGCCGGATCGGCGCCTTCGCGAAGACCGACGCGGGCGACCCCGTCGAAGTCCAGCAGCACGACCCCGCGGCTCTTCGCGAACGGGTAGGCAAGGGCGGCGGCGGCGCTCATTCGGGCGCCTGCAAGGACGGAACTGGCGCGGCGGGGGCCGGCGTGGACGGGTCCGGCGCCGGCAGGGCGTTAGGCGGCGTCGCGCCCATGTAGTGGCGGACCAGGGCCTCGAGGTCGCTCTGGGCGCCGGCATCGCGGCGCGGCTGGCGGTCGCTGATGTAGCCGAACCGGGGGCCGGTCAGGGCCCGGGCCTCCGAGGCGTCACGCACTATGGTCGGCCGGATGAACACCATCAGGTTGGTCTTGGTCCGCTGCTTGTTGGTGCCGCGGAACAGGTGGCCCAGCACCGGCACGTCCCCGAGCACCGGGGTCCGTTCGACGGAGACCCGTTCGTTCTGGTCCAGCAGGCCGCCGAGCACGACGATGTCGCCGTCGTCCACGTTCACCGTGGTGGTGATCTCGCGCTTGTTGAGGATCAGCTCGGTGAAGTTGGCGCTGACCGGCCCCGCCACCGAGGAAACCTCCTGGCGCAGGAAGAGGGTGACCGTGCCGCCGGCGTTGATCTGAGGTTTCACCTCCAAGGCGACGCCGACGTTCTGGCGCTGGATCGTGCGGAACGGGTTGCTGTTGTCGTCGCCCAGAACCTCGCCGGTGGTGATCGGCACTTCCTGGCCGGCGAGCAGGGTGGCCTCCTGGTTGTCCAGCGTCATGATCGAGGGCGTCGACAGCAGGTTGGAAGCGGTGTCGCTCTTCACCGCATTGATGATCACCCCGAACAGCGCGTCGTCGTTGAGCGTCCCGCCTCCGCCGGTGACGATCCCGTTGGCGCCCAGCAGCGAGGAGACCGCCGCGTTGCGCAGGACGTCGAGAGTCGGCGAGTTCTCCGGGAGCTGGCCCTCGCCGGCGGCGGCTCCGATCAGCGCCGGCAGGTTCGGCGCGGTGTTGGCGTAGTTGGTGGCCGCGAACGGAATGTTCGAGCCGTTGATCCCGGCGATGGCGAATTGCACCCCCAGGCGCTTCGCGGTCTCGTCTGACACCTCCACCACGATGGCCTCCACCAGCACCTGCTGGCGGCGCAGATCGAGCTGGCGGATCACCTCGGCCAGCATCCGCTGGGTCTCGGGGTCGGCGGCGATGATGATGGCGTTGGCGCCCGGGTAACGGGCGATGTTGGCGCGGGCGCCGGCCGGACTGGACGCCACCGGCGCGGTTGCGGCCGGGCCTTCGCCGTCCGCGCCGGCCGACGCCGGGGCGGCCGCCGGCGCCGGAGACTGGCCGACAAGCTGCTGCAGCACCGGAAGCAGTTGCTCGGCGTCGGCGTGCTGGAGCTGGACGACCCGCACGTCGCCGGCGCTCTCGGCCCGACGGTCAAGGTCGGCGATCACCTCCAGCAGCGGGCGCACGACATCGGGTTCGCCCTTCAGGACGATCGAGTTGCTGCTGTCGACGACGACGATCGACACCAGCCCGTTGCGCGCGCCGGGATCGCCGCCGGGACCGGCCAGCAGTTCGTTAAGTACCCGGGCGATTTCCCGCGCAGAACTGGAGCGCAGGGTGACGGTCTGGGTGACCCCGCGGTCCTGGTCCACCTGCGCCAGCAGGCTGCGGACGCGGCGCAGGTTGTCGGCGTAGTCGGCGACGATCAGCAGGTTGCCGCGCTGGCTCGGGACGACCGCGCCCTGCGCGCTGATCATCGGGCGGAGCGTCTCGGCGGCCGAACGGGCGTCAAGCGAGCGCAGCTTGAATATCTGGGTGGCGAAGCCGGCGGCCTGGACGGCGCCGCCCTGCCCCGCGGCCGCGGGCTCGATGCGCCAGGTCCGGCTCCCGGCCGGCGCCGCCACCAGGCCGTTGGCCCGCAGCGTCGACAGCAGCACCTCGAACAGTTCGTCGCGCGCCAGCGGCGTCTGGCTGGCGAGGCTGACCCGACCCTGGACGCGCGGATCGATGATGAAGGTCTGGCCGGTCGTCCGGGCGACATCCTGGATGAACACCCGGATGTCGGCGTCCTGCAGGTTCAACACCTGAAGCTGCTGGGCCACGGCCTGGGGGACCGGCGCGGTCACGCAAAGGGCGCTGGCGAACAGGGCGATTTTGGCTAGCCGTTTCAACGAGCTTCCATCCGAACGCGTTTGGTCACCACCTGGCCGTCGCGCTCGAAGCGCAGTTCGACCTCCGAAGCGCCGGCCAGGGTCTGAGGCAATTCCGCGACCCGTTCCGGGGTCAGGCCGACCCCGTCGACGGCCAGCAGGACATCGCCGCGCTGAAGTCCGGCGGCCGCCAGCGCGGGAGTCGCGGCCGGCGCCATGACCCGGTAGCCGCTGGGCTCGCCGTCCAGCAGGCGCGGCATCAGCGAGCTCTCCTCGAGCAGCCGCCGGGGATCGACGGCGCCCGGCGCAGCCACGTCGGAGGCCGGCAGCGGCGGTGAGACGTCGGTCGCCGGAGCGGCGCCCGCCGCCGGCGTCGGGAAACCCAGCGTCAGGCGCGCACCGCCGCGGGCCAGGATGACGTGGTCGGAACCGACCGCGGCCAGGATCAGACCCGGCGCGACCTCGTCACCGACGTCGTAGATCTGCTGGGCGCCGCCGCCGACGGCCAGGATGGCCGAGCCGCGGCCGCCCGCGCGCACGCCGTACAACACCGCATTGGCGGGGCCCGACCCGCCCCCTGCGGAGGCAAGCTCGGAGGCGGCCTCGCCGCGCCGGAAAAA
>JAQVDF010000366.1 GCA_028698405.1 Phenylobacterium sp.
TCTATCTGCGTCTCACGCTCGTCCGTCTGAGGACAGTGAGCTCGCCGGCGGCGTCCCAGACGTATTCGTAATGATCGCGCTGAACGACGGGCAGGGGCACGGCGGTCGGGCGGAAGAGGACGACGCATTGACCGCCGGGGCGGCGAACGCTTTCCCAGATGAAGCCGTCCTCTCCGGGCTCTGCGAACGGCCAGCGGCGCTCGCGCGCGAAGGTCTGGGAGGCCGTGTAGTCGTCCGATCGGTAGAGCTCTGGGCGGTCGGCCTGTGCGCCCCGCAGATCGAGGAGGCGCATGTCGAGGGCGACGACAAGCTCGCGCAGCTGGAGGCGCGCGGGAAAGCCGCCGGCCGAGTCCGCGAGGCGCCGGTGGTTGTGGTGGACCGTCTCCTCGATGGCCGTGGCGATATCGCGGGCGGCGTACCAGGCGCCGAGCGACGCGTCGTGGAAGCGGCCGCCCTCGTCGGCCACGTGCAGGAATGCGGCCATGACGACGGAGGCGGTGGGGCCGCTGGCCACGCCGCCCTCCGGCAGCAGGGCCAACCGGTTCGGGGCGCGCAGGGTGAGATCCTCGAGGGCGAAGGCGAGACGCAGCTCGGCTTCGTCGGCGGCGATGTCGTCGAACACGCCCACCGTCGGGTAGCGGCTGAGGATCAGCCGATGGGTGCGGCCGCGGACCCGAGCCCGCGGGAGGCTCATTTCACCCCGCGCCAGGCGTCGAGGTAGCGGCGCACGTCGGCCATTTCGGCCAGCCCCCCCTCGGTCATGTGGGCGAGCGGCGAGCGGCCGGCGAAGGGGGCGTCGGCGTTGGCCGTCTTCAGCCAGCGGAAGGCGTGGCCGTCCTCGGCGAATACCAGGCGCATGCCCTTGAGGATGCCGAGGGTGAAGGAGATGCGCTCGAGCTGGTCGCGGGTCAGGGCGCCGACCTGGCCGGCCTTCCAGTTGTGGTAGGTCTGGCGCGAGACCCCGCCAAGCAGCGCGCGGCGCTCGTCCACTTTCAGGTCCCACAGGTCGCACACGCGCAGGAAGAGGCGCACCGCCGGCGCGGAGACGCGTCGGCGCGCCTCGGGATCGCGCAGGTCCGCGGGAGTGAATGCGGGCGCTTCGACGACAGGGACAGTGGCGGCGGGCATTGGGTCAGATCCAGAATTAGACTTAATGTAAAAGTCTGGATCATCCGGCGCAAGGGCAGGGGCGGGATGCTCGCTTGCCTCAGCCCTGCCGCAGCAACGGCCAGAGCAGGCGGCGAAGGCGTCGGCGCCGTAGGGCGACCCCTGCGGCGACCAGGGCGTGCGCGGCGACGGCGAAGCCGGAGCGGGCGAACAGCAGCACGGCCGGACCGCTCCACCGCAGCCGTCCGGCCCGGACGCGGCGCTCGAGTTCGCTGCGTGCGTTGGGGTTGTCTCTCAAGGGCATGGATGCGCAACGGGTTGGGCGGCCGGACTGTTCGGACGGCCAGAGGTGACTCCATTGCAGGCCCCGCGGCGGCCCACCCTCCCCGTGAGGGGGAGGATGGGCTCTGCGGTTCGTCGGCGGGCGCTTCAGGCGCTGGGGGCGGAGGCGCCGGTGTCGCCGACGATGGCGGGGCGGGCGGCGGAGTCCACGAAGAGAACCCGGTAGCCGATGCCGCCGATCGCGCCGCCGACCAGGGGGGCGAGCCAGAAGACCCAGAGCTGCTGCAGGGCGAGGCCGCCGACCACCAGGGCGGGGCCGGTGCTGCGGGCCGGATTCACCGAGGTGTTGGTGACCGGGATGCTGATCAGGTGGATCAGCGTCAGCGCGAGCCCGATGGCGATGGGCGCGAAGCCCTTGGGGGCGCGGTCGTCGGTGGCCCCGAGGATGACGACCAGGAAGCCGGCGGTGAGCAGCGTCTCGATGATGAGGGCGGGGACGAGGCCGTAGCCGCCTGGCGAGGCCTCGCCGAAGCCGTTCTGCGCCAGGCCCGAAGCGGCGAGATCGAACTCCGGCCGGCCGGTGGCGATCACGAACAGGACGCCGGCGGCGACGATGGCGCCGACGACCTGCGCTACGGCATAAGGCGCAACCTCCCTGGCCGGGAAGCGGCCGCCCGCCCACAGGCCGACGGTCACGGCCGGGTTGAGGTGGCAGCCGGAGATGTGACCGATGGAATAGGCCATGGTCAGCACCGTCAGGCCGAAGGCGAGGGCGACGCCGAGGAGGCCGATCCCGACCTCCGGGAAAGCGGCGGCCAGTACGGCGCTGCCGCAGCCTCCGAAAACCAGCCAGAAGGTCCCTATGGCCTCGGCCGTCAGTCGCCTGGCGATGTGCATGAATTCCTCCCTTTCTCGGATCGAGTTGCGGCGCGGCCGCGCGGGCGCTCAGCGCTGGCGGCGGCTCGGGGCGATGCTCTGAGGATCGTTTCGGGGGAGGAAGCCTGTGCGGGCCCGCCGAAGCGGGGCCAGGACGCGCCAGGCCGCAGGGGAGGCGGCGGTCCGGTGCGGCCGGATCTGTCTCTACGCCCGCGTCTCGATACCGACGCCAACGGAACCACAGCCACGCTCCTTCGAGGTGGAGCCGCACGGTGCGCGTACGCGGCCGAGGTTAGGCCCGGACTCGCCAAAGCTCAACCGCGGCGAGTGGACGTGGCGATCAACCCGCTCTGGCCAGTTCCTGGGCGGCGGCGTGGATTTTGGAGAGGGTGTTCCAGTTGCGCGCGGCGCCGACGAACTTGCCGAAGGCGGAGGTCCAGTCGGAGGCGCGCAGGGCCGAGGCGGAGACGCCGTCGGGGTGGACCAGCCAGACGACGTCGCCGATCACCTTGCCCTTCTCGGGCGGGCGCACCAGGGCCTCGAAGGCGCGGCCCTGTTCGGGCGTGGGCGGGGTCTTGAAGAGGGTGGCCTGGACGCGGCTGGGCATGGCCGCGGGAGTGCCTTCGGAGTCCGGCCGAGCGAGTTCACCGCAAAGACTACTTGCGCCAAGTTCGGGCTGCCCACACCCCAGTAAGCTGAGGCTGACTGCGACGGCGGCGATCAGGCGCGAGCGCGGCGGTTGGATCGGCATGAGCCAACGGTAACGGGTCTCGCGTGCAGTGGGCTTGGCCTGTCGGTGCAGATCCGATGCATCCGCTTCCACCCCTCGCTCACGTCCGGAGCGTCCGCTCTCGGGCGTGCGCCGCGAGAGTCTGGTCGCGGCTTGGAGC
>JAQVDF010000367.1 GCA_028698405.1 Phenylobacterium sp.
ACGGTCTGTTCGCCCTCCTCGTAGCGCACACCGAGGGTCAGACGGACCGCCGGCAGCACCTCGCCCTCGAACTGCGCGTAGGCGGCGCGGGTGGTCAGACCCGCCTCGTAGGCCGCCGCCCCGTCCGAGCCGGTGACCTCGCGCAGGATCAGCCCGTTCGGACCGATGTTGAAGTCCGAGTAGAGATAGTCCACCCGCTGCATCTGGAAGGAGAGCGGCGGCGTGGTCGTGGTGGTGAAGCGGAACGCCCGCTGGTCCGAGAACCGGTCGGTGTCCAGCCACGCCACGCCCGCCGACAAGGTGGTGTCGACGAACCACGGGTTGTCCCACCGATAGCGGACGTCGAGCGCGGCGCTGGCCGCGGTGTCCTCGAGCTCGCCGAACCGGATGAAGTTGGCGTCCGACTGCGGGTTGTGGAGGTAGGTCCCGTCGACCAGCCGGTAGCGGACCTGCCGCTCGTAAGGGGCGTCGCGCTCGGTGCGGGCGTAGGCGCCTCGCCAGTTGACGTCCAGGTCGCCGAACACGTGTTGGCCGGTCAACTGGGTGTCGAACAGCTCCCGCTGATACCAGGCGCTGTGGTCGTCACGGATGTAGTTGCTGGCCCGGGCGCTCTCGCCCTCGACCGAGCGGGTCTCCTTGGTGACGTTGCGGACGTAGAAGTTGGTCCACTGGAGGGTGTGGTTGTCCATCTCCAGCGCGCCGCTGACCAGGGCGTTGATGACGATGTCGTTCTGGGTGGAGAACGAACGCAGGTCCTCCTGCACCGCCAGCCCGTCGAGACTGACGACCCCTTCCTGCTGGACGGCCCGGCGCGTCGACCAGCCGCTGTCGAAGCCGCCGACGGCCACGAAGCCGAGCGTGCCCCAGTCCAGCGACCACGACCGGCCGCCGGAGACGTCGAAGCTGCCGTTGAACGGCACATCGCCCAGGTTCTGCAGGACGTTGATGTTGGCGTTCTCGAAGCTCTGGCCGATCACCTGCAGCTCGGCGTCGCCGAAGTTGGTGGAATCGATCCGTTTGCCGGTCTGAATCGCCGCTCGAAGGGCCGACGGCAGCTTGCGGGTGGCGTCGTCGACGCCCAGCCAGTCGAGGTCGCCGCCGTGGTGAGTGACGCCCCGCTTGAGGGTGGTCTCGAAGTTGGCGCCGAGGCTGGCGCCGAAGCTCAGGAACGGCTCGTCGGGAATGGCCACGGTGCGCAGGTCGACCAGCCCGCCGCCGAACTCGCCCGGATAATTGACCGAATAGGTCTTCTGCACGTTGACGCTGGCCAGCACGTTGCTGGGGAACAGGTCCAGCGGCACCACCCGCTGGAGCGGTTCGGGGCTGGGCAGCGGCGAGCCGTTGAGCATCGCCGACGAGTAGCGCTCGCCCAGTCCGCGGACGTAGACGAACTTGCCGCTGACGACGCTGAGCCCGGCCAGCCGGGTCAGGGCCATGGCGGCGGTGTCGTCCCCCTGGCGCTGCAGGTCCTCGGCGGTGACGACGCTGGTCACTTCGGAGGTCTCACGCATCACCTCGGGAATGTAGCGGCCCCGGACGACCAGTTCGTCGACTTCGGGAGCGGACTCGCCGCCGCTCGCCCGGGCGTGCACGAGCCCGGGCGCCAGCAACGCGCTGGTGCAGAGCAGCAGCCCCAGGACGGGGCGGCGGATGGAGTGGGTCATGAGAGGAAGCCCCCTGGGTCGTCGTTCGGAATGGAGGCGGGGCCACACGGGCCCCGCCCGCAGGATCAGCAGCTGGCGCCGCCGGGCAGACCGCAGGTCCAGCCCCGCCACCAGGTGTCGTTGGCGTCCCGAACCGCGCCGATGTAGCCGACGTTCTGCAGCCAGGGATCGACGCTGGCGGCGTTGAAGGCCGGGACGGCGTTCTCGTTCGCCCCGTTCACGAACCCGCTGAGCGAGGAGGTGAAGTTCACCGCGTTGTTGGTCCCCGCGTTGAACAGCGCGGCCTCGTCGTCGGCGTCCGCGTTGAACGGAACCGGGCAGGAGAACACCACCGAGTCCCAGCGCGGGGCGTTGGCGAAGGTGGAGGCGTCGTCGATGTCCAGGCAGGCGCCGCCGGCCCGGGTCGTCACATGGATGCCGTTCATGAAGCGGCCGGCGTGGCCGGTGTTGAGGATCTGCACGTCGCCGCCGCCCACCCGCGGGGTGCCGATCAGGGTGTAGTTGGCGATCTTCGGCGCGGTGTGCATGGCCGGGCTGCCGGCCGAGCTCATCTCCAGCGCCCGGTCGCCGCCATTGGCCCGCTGCTGAATGATGAGGAACTGGATCGCGCCGCGGTAGCCGTTGTCGGTGTCGAGGCTGTCGTCGTCAATGCCCGTCAGCACGATGTGCCGCAGGTTCACGGTGCCGCCGAACATCTCCATGCCGTCGTCGGAACTGTTGTGCACCTGGACATGGTCGACGACCGTACCCGAGCCGACGCCGTTGAAGGTGATGCCGTTCAGTTCACGGTTGGGCTGCACCTCGAAGCCCGGGTACTTGACCTGGACGTAGCGCAGGCGCCCCGAGGAGTCGCCCGGGGTGTTGCCGCCGTAGAGCGAGACGCCGCCCTCGAAGGTCGCCACGCAGTTGACGCTCGGCGGGGTCGCCCCGGCCGGACAGGCGTTGATCGGCGCCCGGCCGCTGAGGACGATGCCGCCCCACTGGCCGATCGTGTCGACGCCGGCCGTGCCTTCGATGTCGCTGCGGCTGGTGAAGATGATCGGGTTGGTCGGGGTCCCCTCGGCGATCAGCTGCGAGCCGCGCTGGACGTTGAGGTAGTCGAGGCCGGCGCTGCCGAAGATCCGCACGCCCGGCTCGATGGTCAGCACGCCGGACTGGGTGTTGGGAAGGGGATTGGCCGGGTCGGCGCCGCGATCCTGGCCGACGTCGGTGCGGCCGCTGATGGCGTAGACCGTGCCCTGGCGGGCCGGCACCAGCAGGTTGCCGAGGATGGTCTGCGGGAGCTGGCAGGCGCGTAGCGTCCCGCCCTTGACCGTGCCCAGGTTGCTGAAGCCGGCCGGACAGTCGGCCGCCGCCCCCGCGCCGGTCCCGCCCCCGCCCGAGCCGCCGCCCGCGCCGCCGCCACCGCCCGAGAACCCGGCTTCGCCCGGTGAGGCGATGCTGTCGCCGCCGCCGCCGCCGCAGCCGGCC
>JAQVDF010000368.1 GCA_028698405.1 Phenylobacterium sp.
CAGCACGGGGGCTTGAGCCTCATATTTCATATAAGAGCAAAGGCCTAGCAAAGCCGCTGCTGCATCAAACACGCGGCCCATGCTCGATGTGCGCGGACTGTTGATCTTCAGGAACCAGATGTGGGCGACCGGGCTGGCCAGCTCGATGTGGCCCATCCGCTCGCGGCGAACGCGGGCCAGGGTGACCTCGACGCCGCACTTCTCGCAGATGATGCCCTTGTACTTCATCCGCTTGTACTTGCCGCACAGGCACTCGTAGTCCTTGGTCGGACCGAAGATGCGGGCGCAGAACAGGCCGTCACGTTCGGGCTTGAACGTGCGGTAGTTGATCGTCTCGGGCTTCTTGATCTCGCCGAACGACCACGAGCGGATCTTTTCCGGGCTCGCCAGGGCGATGCGGATCCGATCGAAGGTCGGGGCCGCCTGGACCGGATTGAAGATATTCAGGACTTCCTGGTTCATCGGATATCCAGTTCGTCAGTAATTCTGTGAGCGTCGGGGAGGAGCTGACGGCCCCTCCCCTCGCCTTGGTTCTCGTCGCGGGCGACCGCGCCTCAGCCGTTCTCCAGCTCCACGTTCAGGCCCAGGGATCGCATCTCCTTGACCAGCACGTTGAAGCTTTCCGGGATGCCGGCCTCGAAGGTGTCGTCGCCGCGGACGATGGACTCGTAGACCTTGGTCCGTCCGGCCACGTCGTCCGACTTCACCGTCAGCATCTCCTGCAGGGTGTAGGCGGCGCCGTAGGCTTCCAGGGCCCAGACCTCCATTTCCCCGAACCGCTGGCCGCCGAACTGGGCCTTGCCGCCCAGCGGCTGCTGGGTGACCAGGCTGTACGGGCCGATTGAGCGGGCGTGGATCTTGTCGTCCACCAGGTGGTGCAGCTTCAGCATGTAGATGTAGCCGACCGTGACCGGGCGCTTGAACTTCTCGCCGGTCTGACCGTCGTACAGCGTCACCTGGCCGGAGCGTTCGAGGCCCGCCTTTTCGAGCAGGTTCTCGATGTCCTCGATGTGCGCGCCGTCGAACACCGGGGTGGCGAAGGGGATGCCCTTCGACAGGTTCCGGGCCAGTTCGACCAGCTCCTCGTCCTCTTCCGGCAGCTCCACGTCGGGGCCGTAGACGTCGCGCAGGTACTCGATCAGCGCCTGGCGCTGGCCGCCGTTGCGCCAGGCCTCCAGGAGCTCGGCGACCTGCTTGCCTAGGCCCGCCGCGGCCCAGCCGAGGTGGGTCTCGAAGATCTGGCCGACGTTCATCCGCGAGGGCACGCCCAGCGGGTTCAGCACGATGTCGACGTGGGTCCCGTCCTCCAGGAAGGGCATGTCCTCGATCGGCAGGATCTTGGAGATGACCCCCTTGTTGCCGTGACGGCCGGCCATCTTGTCGCCCGGCTGCAGCTTGCGCTTCACCGCGACGAACACCTTGACCATCTTCATTACGCCGGGCGGCAGTTCGTCGCCGCGCTGCAGCTTGTCGACCTTGTCCTCGAAGCGGCGGTCAAGGCGCTTGCGGGCCTCGTCGAACTGACGGCGAAGCGCCTCCAGCTCGCCCATCGCCTTCTCGTCGTCGAGCGCGATCTGCCACCACAGGCCGGGCTGGATCTCGTTCAGCTTCTCCTCGGTGATCTCGCCGCGGCCCAAGCCCTTGGGCCCGGAGACGGCGGTCTTGCCGACCAGCAGCTGACGCAGGCGCGCGGTCATGTTGCGGTTCAGGATCGCGAACTCGTCGTCGCGGTCCTTGCCCAGCCGGTCGATCTCGGCGCGCTCGATGGCCAACGCCCGCTCGTCCTTGTCGACGCCGTGGCGGTTGAACACCCGCACCTCGACGACCGTACCGGCCACGCCCGGCGGCAGCCGCAGCGAGGTGTCGCGCACGTCCGAGGCCTTCTCGCCGAAGATCGCCCGCAGGAGCTTTTCTTCCGGCGTCATCGGGCTTTCGCCCTTCGGGGTGACCTTGCCGACCAGGATGTCGCCCGGCATCACCTCGGCGCCGATGGCCACGATGCCCGCCTCGTCGAGGTTGCGCAGGGCTTCCTCGCCGACGTTGGGGATATCGCGGGTGATTTCTTCCGGCCCCAGCTTGGTGTCGCGGGCCATGACCTCGAACTCCTCGATGTGGATCGAGGTGAAGACGTCATCGCGCACGATCCGCTCGGAGATCAGGATCGAGTCCTCGAAGTTGTAGCCGTTCCACGGCATGAAGGCGACGAGGGTGTTGCGGCCCAGCGCCAGCTCGCCCAGGTCCGTCGACGGGCCGTCGGCGATCACGTCGCCTTCCCGGATCCGGTCGCCCACCCGCACCAGCGGACGCTGGTTGATGCAGGTCGAGGTGTTGGAGCGCTGGAACTTCTGCAGGCGGTAGATGTCGACGCCCGGCTTGGTGGGGTCGGTCTCTTCCGTCGCCCGGACCACGATCCGGGTGCCGTCGATCTGTTCGACCACGCCCGAGCGGCGCGCCACCACCACGGCGCCGGAGTCGCGGGCCACCACGTCCTCCATGCCCGTGCCCACCAGCGGGGCGTCGGACTGGATCAGCGGCACGGCCTGCTTCTGCATGTTCGAGCCCATCAGGGCCCGGTTGGCGTCGTCGTTCTCCAGGAACGGGATCAGCGAAGCGGCGACAGAGACGACCTGCTTGGGCGAAACGTCCATCAGGTCGACGGTGTCCTTCGGCAGCAGGGTCGGCTCGCCGTTGATCCGGCCGGGGACCAGGTCCTCGACGATCTCGCCGTTCTCCAGCTTGATGTTGGCCTGGGCGATGACGTGCTTCGCCTCTTCCATGGCCGACATGTAGACCACCTCGTCGGTGATCTTGCCGTCCTTCACCCGACGGTACGGGCTCTCGATGAAGCCGTACTTGTTGACCACCGCGTGGGTCGCCAGCGAGTTGATCAGGCCGATGTTCGGGCCTTCCGGCGTCTCGATCGGGCAGATCCGGCCGTAGTGGGTCGGGTGCACGTCGCGGACCTCGAAGCCGGCCCGCTCGCGGGTCAGACCGCCCGGGCCGAGCGCCGACAGACGCCGCTTGTGGGTGATCTCCGACAGCGGGTTGGTCTGGTCCATGAACTGCGAAAGCTGCGAGGAGCCGAAGAACTCCCGCACCGCCGCGGCCGCCGGCTTGGCGTTGATCAGG
>JAQVDF010000369.1 GCA_028698405.1 Phenylobacterium sp.
CCGATCTCCCTTCATCACCACGTAGAAGAGCAAGAGCATCACGACGGCAAAGATCGCCTCGAAGAGGAAAAGCCGCTGTGTCTTGGTCATGGCGCGCTCCGGTGCGGCCTGCCCCGGCCGGCGGCGGGACGCGCCGGCCCTTGAGCGCCGCACGTTCACAATATAGCCAATCGCGCCCGGTGGGCTGTGCTGTCACGGCCCTATGCCGCCGGCGGGATCGCCGGCATTTCGTCGGCGCCGGCCCGCCAGACCCAGGACCCGAGCTTGCTATCGGCGACCAGCTCGCCCAGGGCGGCATCGTAGTCCTCGCCGGCCTCCGGCGGAACGATGTACATGGCGACGGGCGCCGGCTGCGTGTCGGACAGCACCACGCTGGCGAGGGGCTTGCTGGACGGCAGGTTGTAGCGCAGGCCCTTCATGAAGCGCCGATTGGAGCGGGTGAGGTTGTCGATCAGCAGGTGTTCGTAGACGTGCTCGAAGGGCAGCCAGTTCTCGGTCACAACCATGAGCGCCAGGGCGTCGAGCGAGGCAACGCCGGTCGGGCCGATACCGAAGGTGCCGATGACAACCAGGTGGGCGTTGTCGACAGCATCCCACAACGCGAGCTCGTTGGCGAAACGCTTGTGCAGGCGGTTGTGGAGGTCGTCGTTCATCATGAAATGGAAGTCGGGCAGGTGCTTGACGACGAGCTTGTGCCCGTAGCGCGAGGGCGCGATCTCCTTGATCTCGCCGACTAGCAGCATAAGGCGCCGCGCGCTGCGCTCGCCGGCGGCGATCTTGCTCAGGCGCGCGATGCGCCGCTGCGTGATTTCGTCCTTGCGCTCCTGGGAGAAAGACTCGGGGATATAGAGAAGGTCGCCCATGGGCATCCCCTTGGCGGCCTTGTCCTCGGCCGCCTGCATGAGGAACTTGCGCACCACGTACCAGGAACGCTTGCCGGCCATCGAGGGCGACCAGCGATGAAAGCCGGCTTGCTCCCACAGGTAATGCAGGGTGCCCCGCAGGGTGAGCTTGCTGCCGTCCGTCTTCACGCTGTCGGCCTCGGCGCCGCTCGGCGCCGGCGCCGCCCGCCCAGGGGCCTTGGAGAGGCTGAAATCGAACTTGAGCGTGGTCACGCCATCCTGGATGTCCTCCTGGATCGCCGAGCCCATGACCTGGCCGAGCCCGGACAGCTCGGCCGGCGGCTCGTAGGAGTCGCAGGCGGGGGCATGGTCGGCGCCGGTGTTGGGCATGCGCTTGATGACGTGGTGGCCATTCACACGCGCGACGTACATCTCAACCCCGGCGGCCTGGCACAAGCACAAGGGGCGCTGCTTCTTGCCGTGAATGGCGGCCAGCGCCGCGTCCAGGCCGGGATCGCCAGCATCGATGGTCTGCTCGCCAATGCGATAGGTGGGCATGGTCAGGCCCTCCGTTTGCCGCCGGCGGGGACTGCGGCGGCCGGCGCCGCCGCCGGAGCGATCAGCTCGATCTCCACGCGGCGGTTCGCGGCGCGCCCCTCGTCTGTGGCGTTGTCGGCGCGGAAATCTCCGGCCGCACGGGAGAACATCCTAATCTTCTTGGCCTCGACGCCGTGCAGGATGAGATAGGAGCGCGCCGCCATCGCCCGCCCCAGGGCGACACGGGCATTGGCGGCGTCGGCGATGAGGCTGTCCGTCCGGCCCCGAAGGTTGACGCGCTCGGCGCGTTGCGCGGCGGGGACCAGGACTTCAGCCAGGTCCTCGTCGGGAACGAAGGCCGTACCGTTGAAAGGGAAGGTGACGTAGACGGTTTGGGTGGCGATGGCCGCGAGGCGGCTTTCCACATCATCCAGGCGCGCCTGGACGGCAGGCGTATCGACCGCCGCGGCCTTCGCGTGGGCGAGCTCGGCGCGCACTGCGTCAAGCTCCGCCCGCAGCCTGTCGAGCTCGGCCTGGGCGGCGCGCAGCTCGTCGCCGGCAGCCGGCGCCGCAGGCTGCGGGGCGGGCTGCGAGGATGCCGTGGGCGCCATGTCGTGCGCCCGGCTGGTGCCGGCGGCGGTCTGCACGGTCAGCACCGGAGATACGCCCTGGACCACGGCGTAGTTGCCGAAGTCCTGGATGGGCAGGCGTGCGCCCTGGGCATCGAGGACCACCAACCCCGGCGGCACCGTGTTGACGAACTGGAGCACGGTGGCCTGGCCGTCGTCAAAAGCGCGCAAGAGGCCCGTGGCCTGGCCGTTCTCGGTCTGGTAGGTGAAACGGTACGGGTTGACGGTCCCGCTCTCGATAGGGTGGGGCGATTGGCAGCCGGCGGTAAGAGCGACGGCGAGGGCGGCAGCAAGGGCGGTGAGACGTAGTTTCATAGTGGCCTCCAGGTTGGAATTAACGAACGCGCTCGCGCGTGGGTCCATCTTTCGCGCGCGAAAAATCGGGAGTCGGGGGCTGCGGGGAGCGGCGCTCCAGGACCTCCAGGGCGGCCCGCTTGCGGGACACGCGCTGGATCGCCTCGGGCAGCCCTTTCATGTTGTTCGTGTAGATGCGCAGGGCCTCCCGGCCGCGCGAGAGCGCCACGTAGAAAGCCGCGTCGTTCGTGGTCCTGGCGCGGGTGTCCATGTCCACGATGATCCGCCGCACTGTGGCGCCCTGGGCGGAATGAATGGTAGAGGCATACCCGTAATCCAGGTGAAGCGCCCGGGCGGTGTCCAGGTCGAACTCCTTGCCGTCGTGGCGCCGGACGCGCACTACGCGCTGTGCCCGGTCTATGCCGATGACTTCGGCAAAGTCACGGTTCTTGATGCCGGCCTGGTTGTCGCCCTTGGTGATCTGCACGCGATCCCCGGCGGCCAGGTCGATCTCGGTCTGGCGGTAGGTAGTGAATTGGGTGAGCTTGCGCGGGTCCCACTCGACGCGCTGGCCGTTTTCGTGGCGCAGGCCGATGGTCTTCCGCTCGAAGTCGAAGGCCTCGACCACCAGCCGTTCGCCCTTCTCGATCCCGACCGCCCGGTAGGCGCGCTCGGCTTCGAGGACCATGCCGGCCTTGTAGGCCTCGACCTCCTTGGCCTGGGCGCGGGTCAGATCGACGCGCTCCAGGCGCGCGAAGGCCTGGCCCTGGGCCGCCAGGCCGAGCTCCTGGCGTATGGCTTGATTGATCGCCTGGCGGGCATCATTG
>JAQVDF010000007.1 GCA_028698405.1 Phenylobacterium sp.
GACCAGAAGAATCTGGCCGACGGTGATCAGCGTCCAGCCGCCCGGGGTGGACCAGAACGAGTTCGCAGCGGTCTCCATGGGCTCCTACTCCGCCGCGATCTTGGCGGCGCTGGACGAGGCCAGGGCGGCGCATTCGGCCATCGTCACGCTGGCGCGGGCGATGGGGTTGGTGAGGTGGAAGGCGGTGATCGGCGAGGCGAACGGAGCGTCCGACAGCTCACCCTTGGCGCCCAGGGCGGCCAGGTCGAGGCTGCGTTCCGCGCCGGTCGGCACGTAGTCGATCTGGCCGAACGTCGGGTGGTCGGCGAACAGCTTGGCGCGCAGCTGGTCGAGGTCGTCGTAGGGCAAGGTCGCTCCCAGCCGCTCGGACAGCGCCCGGAAGATCGCCCAGTCCTCGCGCGCCTCGCCCTTCGGGAACACGGAGCGCAGGCCCTGCTGCACGCGGCCCTCGGTGTTGACGTAGAGGCCGTTCTTCTCGGTGTAGGCCGCGCCGGGAAGGATGACGTCGGCGCGGTGCGCGCCGGCGTCCCCGTGGGTGCCCACATAGACCACAAAGGCGTCCGACTGGCGCGCGTCGATTTCGTCCGCGCCCAGTAGAACCAGCACGTCCAGGGCGCCCGGCTGCACCATGGCCGGTGCGGCGAGACCGCCCTCGCCCGGCACGAAGCCCATGTCCAGGCCCCCGACCCGCGAGGCGGCGGTGTGCAGCACGTTCCAGGCCGCGCCGAAGCTCTTGGCCACGTCCGCCGCGGCGCGCAGGACCGCCAGGCCGTCCGGCCGAGCCAGGGCCCCTGCCCCGACGATCACCGCCGGGTTCTTGGCCTCCTTGAACGCCTTGACGAACTCGCTCTTGGAGCGGGCGAGCTTGGACAGATCGGCCGGGCCGGTCCCCAGGTGATCGTAGGCGTAGGTCAGGTCGGCGGCCTCGCCGATCACGCCAACGCGCAGCGCGCCGGCCAGCCAGCGCTTGCGCAGGCGGGCGTTGAACACCGGCGCCTCGAGCCGCGGGTTGGTCCCGATCAGCAGGATGGCGTCGGCTTCTTCGATGCCGGCGATGGTGGAGTTCATCAGCCAGGACTCGCGGGGCCCCTCGCCCAGCGCCATGCCGTCCTGGCGGCAGTCCAGGTTCTTCACGCCCAGCGATGCGAAAAGGTCCATCGCCGCCTTCATGGATTCGGCGTCCTGCAGGTCGCCGGCGATGACGCCGACCCGGTCCGGCGCGACCGCCTTGACCTTCTGGGCGACGACGTCGAGCGCCTCGGCCCAGGTCGCCGGACGCAGCTTGCCGCCTTCGCGCACATAGGGCCTGTCGAGGCGCTGGCGCGACAGGCCGTCGACCACGTAGCGGGTCTTGTCGCTGATCCACTCCTCGTTGATGTCGTCGTTGACGCGCGGGAGGATGCGCAGCACGGCGGGCCCGCGCGCATCGACGCGGATCGCCGAGCCCAGGGCGTCCATCACGTCCACCGTCTCGGTCTTGCGCAGCTCCCAGGGGCGGTAGTTGAAGGCCCAGGGCTTGTGGGTCAACGCGCCGACCGGGCACAGGTCGATGACGTTGGCCGACAGCTCGCTCTGCACGGCCTTGCCCAGGTAGGTCACGATCTCCGCGTCCTCGCCGCGGTTGATCATGCCGATCTCGGGAACGCCGGCGACCTCGGTGATGAAGCGCACGCAACGGGTGCACTGGATGCACCGGGTCATCACCGTCTTGATCAGCGGACCCATGTACTTTTCTTCGACGGCCCGCTTGTTCTCGGCGTAGCGGGAATCGTCCCGCCCATAGGCCATCGCCTGGTCCTGCAGGTCGCATTCGCCGCCCTGGTCGCAGATCGGGCAGTCCAGCGGGTGGTTGATCAGCAGGAACTCCATCACCCCGTGGCGCGCCTTCCGCACCATCGGCGTGTCGGTGAAGATCTCCATCCCCTCGGCGGCCGGCAGGGCGCAACTGGCCTGCGGCTTCGGCGGGCCCGGCTTCACCTCGACCAGGCACATGCGGCAGTTGCCGGCGATCGACAGCCGCTCATGGTAGCAGAAGCGCGGAATCTCCTCGCCGGCGAGTTCGGCCACCTGCAGGACGTTCATCCCGGGCTCGAACTCGACCTCGACTCCGTTGACCTTGGCCTTGGGCATTGTCGTTACTCCGCCGCCACCCGTGCGCCCTGCACGTGCGGTCTGCCGGCGCGGTAGTTGTTGATCCGCTCCTCCACCTCGTGGCGGAAGTGCTTGAAGAGGCCCTGGATCGGCCAGGCGGCCGCATCGCCCAGGCCGCAGATGGTGTGGCCCTCGACCTGGCTGGCGACGTCGAGCAGGAGGTCGATCTCCTTCATCTCGGCCTCGCCGGTGACCATCCGCTCCATCACCCGCCACATCCAGCCGGTGCCTTCGCGGCAGGGCGTGCACTGGCCGCAGCTCTCGTGCTTGTAGAAGTAGGCCCCGCGGGCGATCGCCTTGATGAGGTCGGTGTCCTTGTCCATGACGATCATGGTGGCGGTGCCCAGGCCCGAGCCGCGCTTGGCCAGGTCCTCGAAGTCCATCAGCGCCACCTCGGCCTCCTCGGCCGGGATCATCTTCATGGACAGGCCGCCCGGGATGACGGCCTTCAGGTTGCCCCAGCCGCCGCGCACGCCGCCGAAGTGCTCCTCGATGAGCTGCCTCATCGGGATCGACATGGCTTCCTCGACCACGCAGGGGCGGTTCACGTGGCCGGACGCGGCCATCAGCTTGGTGCCGGTTGAGCGCTCGGAACCGAAGCCGGCGAACCAGTCCGCGCCGCGGCGCAGGATGGTGCCGACCACCGAGATGGACTCGACGTTGTTGATGGTCGTCGGGCAGCCGTAGATGCCGGCGCCGGCCGGGAACGGCGGCTTCAGGCGCGGCTGGCCCTTCTTGCCTTCCAGGCTCTCCATCAGGGCGGTTTCGTCGCCGCAGATGTAGGCCCCGCCGCCGTGGGTGACGTAGAGGTCGAACGGCCAACCGAAGATGTTGTCCTTGCCGATCAGCTTGGCCTCGTAGGCCTGACGGATCGCCGTCTCCAGCCGCTCGCGCTCGTAGACGTATTCGCCGCGGATGTAGATGTAGGCCGTGTGCGCCCGGATCGCGTAGCTGGCGATCAGGCAGCCCTCGATCAGCAGGTGCGGATCGTTGCGCAGGATCTCCCGGTCCTTGCAGGCGCCCGGCTCGGACTCGTCGGCGTTGACCACCAGGTAGTGCGGCCGCTCGCTCTCCTGCTTCGGCATGAAGGTCCACTTCAGGCCGGTGCCGAAGCCGCCGCCACCGCGCCCGCGCAGGCCCGAGGCCTTGATCTGCTCGCAGATCCACTCCGGCGTCTGCTGCAGGATCTCGCGCACGAGATTGTAGGCGCCGCGCTGCTTCGCCCCTTCCAGCCCGAAGTCGTGCAGGCCGTAGAGGTTGGTGAAGATGCGGTCCTTGTCTTCCAGAATGCCGACCACGGTCAGCGCACTCCCCTTCTCGCGCGATGCTCTTTAGCGTCTCCGGCCCGGATCACTCGGCCGGCTCCTTCGCCGCGTTGGGCAGCGGATAAGGTTTGGCTCGGGAGCCGTCGTAGAGCGACGGGTCCCGGAGCACCAGCGGCCCGCCCTCGGGCGCCGCGCCCCGGCGGTCGATCGCCGAGCCCGGCGCCGGCTTCTCGCCCGCCGCGAACTGGTCGATCAGCTTCTCCAGCGCCTCGGGGGTCAGGTCCTCGTAGTAGTAGTCGTTGATGGCCGCCATCGGCGCGTTCGAGCAGGCGCCCATGCACTCGACTTCCTGCCAGTAGAGCTTGCCGTCGGCGGAGCGGTGCTCCTTGGGCCCGATCTTGCGCTTGCAGACGTCCATCAGGGCCTCGGCGCCGCGCAGCTGGCAGGGCGTCGTGCCGCAGACCTGCACCACCGTCTCGCCGACCGGCTCGAGGTGGAACATGGTGTAGAAGGTGGCCACCTCCAGCACCCGGATCTTCGGCATGCCGAGCATTTCGGAGACCACGCGGATGGCCGGCTCGGAGACCCAGCCCTCCTGCTTCTGCACCAGCCACAGCAGGGCGATGACCGCCGACTGCTGACGGCCGGGCGGGTATTTGGCCATCCACCACTGGGCCTTCTCCAGGCTCTCCTTGGAGAACTCGAAGCTTTCCGGCTGGACGGTCGAGAGGCGGCGGACGCTCAACGGACCCTCACTTCACGAAATCGACGCGGGCGATCTTGCCGCCGGCGACGGTGTAGATGGCGGCCACTTCGAAGGTCTCGCCGCCGTGGCGGCGGACGACCTTTTCGTGGTCGATGACGGTGTTGCCGAGCACGATCCGGTTCAGCAGCTCGACGCGGTTCTCCGGGAAGTCGGCGAACACCTGGGCGTACTTGTCGCGGAAGGCCGCAAGGCCCTGGATGGTCACCTGCCCGTTCAGGTCGGCGACCATCAGGTCGTCGGCGAAGAAGCCGCAGTAGGCGTCCAGGTCCTGGGCGTTGTAGGCGTCCAGCTGCCCCTGGGCGAGGTCGAGCGGGGATGGGGTCGCGGCGACGGTCACCGGTCGATCTCCCCGAACACGATGTCGAGCGAGCCCAGGATGGCCGAAACGTCGGCCAGCATGTGGCCGCGGTTAATCCAGTCCATCGCCTGCAGGTGCGGGAAGCCCGGCGCGCGGATCTTGCAGCGGTACGGCTTGTTGGCGCCGTTGCTGACCAGATAGACGCCGAATTCGCCCTTGGGCGCCTCGACGGCGGCGTAGACCTCGCCCGGCGGCGGCCGGTAGCCCTCGGTGTAGAGCTTGAAGTGGTGGATGAGCGCTTCCATCGAGCGCTTCATCTCGCCGCGCCGAGGCGGGGCGATCTTGTGGTCGTCGGAAAGCACCAGGCCCGGCGTCTTCTGAAGCATGGCGCAGGCCTGCTTCATGATCTTGGTCGACTCCCGCATCTCCTGCATGCGGCACAGGTAGCGGTCGTAGCAGTCGCCGTTGACGCCCAGCGGAATGTCGAAGTCGAAGTCGTTGTAGTTCTCGTACGGCTGGTTGCGCCGCAGGTCCCAGGCGATGCCCGAGCCGCGCACCATCACCCCGGAGAACCCCCAGGTGATGGCCTCGTCCTTGGTGACCTTGCCGATGTCGACGTTGCGCTGCTTGAAGATCCGGTTCTCGGTGATCAGCCCCTCGATGTCGTCGAGGACGCGCGGGAAGTGGTCGCACCAGTCGCTGATGTCCTGCACCAGCTCGGGCGGGAGGTCCTGGCGGACGCCGCCGACGCGGAAGTAGTTGGCGTGCAGGCGCGCCCCGGAGGCGCGCTCGTAGAACACCATCAGCTTCTCGCGCTCCTCGAACCCCCACAGCGGCGGCGTCAGGGCGCCGACGTCCATGGCCTGGGTGGTCACGTTCAGCAGATGGTTCAGGATCCGGCCGATCTCCGAGTAGAGCACCCGGATGATCTGGCCGCGCTTGGGCGCCTCGACGCCGATCAGCTTCTCGATGGCGAGCACATAGGCGTGCTCCTGGTTCATCGGGGCCACATAATCCAGGCGATCGAAGTAGGGGATCGTCTGGGCGTAGGGCCGGTACTCCATCAGCTTCTCGGTGCCGCGGTGCAGCAGGCCGATGTGCGGGTCGACGCGGTCGACGACTTCGCCGTCCAGCTCCAGCACCAGGCGCAGCACGCCGTGCGCGGCCGGGTGCTGTGGGCCGAAGTTGATGTTGAACTTGCGGACCGGGGTCTCGGGAAGCAGCGTGGTCTCTTCCCCCGCCGCGGGGGTGTTCTGGCCGGTCATGCCTTCACCTTGCGCGCCTTGGGCGCCGTAAAGGCCAGGCCCAGCAGGGCCAGGCCGACGCCCGCCGCGGCCAGCGCCGGCACGGACGTGAACGGTTGGCCGGCGCCCAGCGACGCCGACAGGGCGATCAGGAACATCACGCCGGCGGCGGCCCAGAGCACGACCTTGACCTGCCTAAGCTGCGCGGCGCCCATCACTCGCCCCCCGCCTTCTCGTCGCCGGGCAGGATCTTGGGCGCGTAGCCGCGCTCGTCGCCTTCCCAGGGCGAAAGGAAGTCCCAGTTCCGCCACTCGGTCATCTTGATCGGCTCGTAGACGACGCGCTTCAGCTCGTCGTCGTAGCGGACCTCGACGTAGCCGCTCATCGGGAAGTCCTTCCGGAGCGGGTGGCCGTGGAAGCCGTAGTCGGTGAGGATCCGACGCAGGTCCGGGTGCCCTTCGAAGAAGATCCCGTACATGTCGAACGCCTCGCGCTCGTACCAGTCGGCGCAGGGGTGGACGTCCACCACCGAAGGGACGGGCGTGTCCTCGTCGGTTTCCAGCTTGACCCGCACGCGGCGGTTCTTGGTGTGGCTGAGCAGGTGGTAGACGACGTCGAAGCGGCGTTCGCGCTGCGGCCAGTCGACGCCGCAGAGGTCGACCAGCTGGACGAACCGCAGGTCCTGGTGGTCGCGCAGGAAGGTCAGCGCGTCCACGATGCGCGGCAGCGCGGCGTGCAGCGTCAGCTCGCCGAACTCGACCTTGTAGCCGCCGAAGGCGCCCGCGCCGTCGGCGACGATGCGCTGGCCCAGCGCCTCGAGTTCCTCGTTGGAGACCGCCCAGCTCATCGCTCGATGGTCCCTTCCCGACGGATCTTCTTCTGCAGCTGCAACACGCCGTAGACCAGCGCCTCGGCGGTCGGCGGGCAGCCGGGGACATAGATGTCCACCGGAACGACGCGGTCGCAGCCGCGCACCACCGAATAGCTGAAGTAGTAGTAGCCGCCGCCGTTGGCGCAGCTGCCCATGGAGATGACGTAGCGCGGCTCCGGCATCTGGTCGTAGACCTTGCGCAGGGCCGGAGCCATCTTGTTGCACAGGGTGCCGGCGACGATCATCACGTCCGACTGGCGCGGACTGGCGCGCGGGGCGAAGCCGTAGCGCTCGAGGTCGTAACGCGGCATCGAGGCCTGCATCATCTCGACCGCGCAGCAGGCCAGGCCGAAGGTCATCCACATCAGCGAACCCGTGCGGGCCCAGGTGATGATGTCGTCGGCCGCCGCGGTGATGAAGCCGCGGTCGGCGAGCTGATCGTTCACATGGTCGAAGAACGGGTCGTGGAGCTTGGGATCATAGCCCTCGACGCTGGTGCGCCCGGCGGACAGCGCCGGCGCCTTGGGCGGCTGGATTATTCCCATTCCAGCGCTCCCTTCTTCCATTCGTAGATGAAGCCGACGGTGAGGACGCCGAGGAAGGTCATCATCGACCAGAAGGCGAACTGCGCCGCCTCCGGCGGCAGCTTCATCAGGGTCACCGCCCACGGAAACAGGAAGGCGACCTCGAGGTCGAAGATGATGAACAGGATCGAGACCAGATAGAACCGGACGTCGAACTTCATCCGCGCGTCGTCGAAGGCGTTGAAGCCGCACTCGTAGGTGGACAGCTTCTCGGGGTCCGGCGACTTCGGCGCCAGGATGGCCGCCGCCAGCACGAAGGCGACGCCCAGAACGACCGCGATCCCGATGAAGATCACGATCGGCAGGTACTGCAGAAGAAAGGCTTCCATTGGGTCCTCGGGGAGGAGTCGGGCGCCCTTCTAGACCACGCGCGCGCGCCATTCAAACGCGAGGTTCGAAGCGCGCCGCACGCACGGTCTGCGACGAGCGCCGTCGCCTCGTCGGCGCGCCGTTTACGCCTGTACGCGCGTCCGAACAATCGTTCGCATCAGAACCGCGTTCCGCGAGGTCATCCGCGCGGCCCCGCACCGGCCGCTTTACGCCCGCCGATCGGCCACTAGGGTGAAGCTGGTGACCGACTCCGCAACGACGCCCAAGCCGCTGATCTACCGCATCCTCGACGCCATCGAGCGGCTCGGGGACAAGCTGCCGGACCCGGTGTTCATCTTCGCCTGGTTCATTGGCGCATTGGTGCTGGCCAGCGTGGTCTGCGCCGCCCTCGGCGTCAGCGCGGTCAATCCCATCGACGGCGAACTTCTGGAGGCCGAGAGCCTGCTGGCCGGGGAGAACGTCCGCCAGCTGCTGGTCGAGATGCCGAAGACGCTGACAGGCTTCGCCCCGCTGGGCTACGTGCTGCTGATCATGCTGGGCGCGGGGCTGGCCGAGCGGGTCGGCCTGCTGCCGGCGGCGCTGAGGGTGCTGATCGGCGCCGCCCCCAAGCGGCTGCTGACCCCGATGGTCATCTTCATCGGCCTCTTGGCCAACCAGGCGGCTGATTCGGGCTTCGTCATCCTCTTGCCGCTGGCCGGCGTCGCCTTCGCCGCGGCGGGGCGGCACCCGATCGCCGGCATAGCCGCGGCCTTCGCGGGCGTGGTGGGCAGCTTCGCGGGCAACCCCCTGCCGGGCCAGTTCGACGCCCTGATTCTGGGGCTGACCGAACCGGCGGCCCGGCTGATCGACAAGGGCTGGACCGCCAACCTGGTGGGCAACTGGTTCTTCACCGCCGCCGGCTCGGTGATCTTCGTCCCCGTCGCCTGGTTCGTCACCGACCGGATCGTGGAGCCTCGGCTCGGCCCCTGGACCCCGGCGCCTGACCAGGCCCAGCTGGCCGCCCCGCTCGAGGCGACAGAGCGCCGTGGCCTGTGGATCGCAGGCCTCGTGGCCCTGGCGGTCATGGCGACCTGGGCGGCGCTGGCGCTGGCTCCGGGCGCGCCGCTGGTCGACGGCGAGGCAGCCGGGCCGGCCCGCTGGACGCCCTTCTTCCGCTCGCTCGTCGCCGGCTTCTTCGTGCTGTTCCTGTCCAGCGGCCTCGCCTACGGCCTGGCGGTCGGGGTCATCCGCTCGGACAAGGACGTGGTGCGTCTGTGCGCCGACTCGATGGCCGCCATGTCGCCCTACATCGTGCTGGCTTTCGCGGCGGCCCACTTTATCGCCATGTTCAACTGGTCGAACCTCGGGGCCATCACCGCCATCCACGGGGCCGAGGCGCTGCGCGAATCGGGCCTGCCGGTCCCCGTCCTGCTGATGGGCCTCGTGCTGCTCACCGCCGGCCTCGACATGTTGATCGGCTCGGCCTCGGCCAAGTGGGCGGCGCTGGCGCCGGTGCTGGTGCCGATGCTGATGCTGGTGGGCGTCTCGCCCGAGATGACCACCGCCGCCTACCGGATGGGCGATTCGACGGTGAACATGGCGAGCCCCTTGATGCCCTACTTCGGCCTGGGCCTGGCTTTCTGCCAGCGCTGGAAGCCGGACTTCGGGGTCGGGGGCCTGATCAGCGCCATGCTGCCCTACTCGGCGGCGATGATGGCGGCGGGCGTGCTGATGACCGGGCTCTGGGCCGCTTTCGAGCTGCCGCTGGGGCCCGCAGCGGGCGTCCACTACACGCCGCCCACAGGAAGTCTCGCCCCTTGAGCATTCGCCGCCACTCTCCCGTTGACTAACGGCAAGTCGGCGCCTATCAGACGCGCCTCGCTTCTAGCGAGCGCCTACGCGGGTGTAGCTCAGTTGGTTAGAGCGCCGGCCTGTCACGCCGGAGGTCGCGGGTTCGAGCCCCGTCACTCGCGCCATTAGGCCCCTCGGGGGCCCGAGTTCTACGCTTCCACAGCTCGACATCGTCAGACCGACCGCTCCTGCGACCGGAGCCGTCGCTCATGAAACGTCTCGTGCTCACTATCGCCGAGCGCTAGGCCCCGATCCGCGCCAACGCCTCGGTCAGCAGGGGCGCCTGACTGGGCAGGATCTTGGCCAGCGCGGTCTCGGCCGGCCAGTAGGCGGCCTTGTCGGCTTCCGGGAACGTCGCGGTCCTGCCCGACTTCGGCGGCCATTCCATCTCGAAGTTGTTGCTGCGGAATCCGGAGAGGTCGAGGTCGGCCTCGGTCAGCCAGCAGAGCACCTGCTTGCCGCCCTTCTGGCGAATCGGCGTCAGCGGCGCGAAGGGTCCGGGGGCCGAGAGCCCCGTCTCCTCCTTGAATTCGCGCAGCGCGCAGGCGAGCGGCTCCTCGCCCTCGTCCACCTCGCCCTTGGGAATCATCCAGGCGCCCTCGTCCCTGCGCGCCCAAAGGGGCCCGCCGGGGTGAACCAGCAGGAAGGCGATCCCGCCTGCGCCGCGGCGGAAGACCAGCAGGCCGGCGCTGGTTCTGGTCGAGCCCATGGACGTCTCCGATCCCGATTCGTTAACCCTGCCGGAGGAGTCTCGGCGCCATGTTGCGTAACCTTATCGCCGGCCTCGGCCTGCTCGCGATGAGCGCCGGCCCGGCCCTGGCCGATCCCTGCACCGCCATCCCGAACAAGGGCCCCCTGCCCGCGGGCCTGAAGCCCGGCGCGGTGTTCTCCGGCGAAGTGACCTACGTCGGCGACGGCGATTCCCTGTGCGTGGCGCTCGGGCCGCGCCGGGACCAGTGGGTGGAGGTGCGCCTCGCCGACTTCTACGCCCCCGAGCTCAAGACCAAGGAGGGGAAGGCGGCCAAGGCGGCGCTGATGCGCATCGCCAAGGGCAAGCGCGCGACCTGCCGGGCCGGCAAGCGCTCCTACGACCGCATCGTCGCCCGCTGCACCATCGAGGGCCGGGCCATCGAGGAGATGATGCGCCGCGCGGGCGTGCGCGAAGGCGGCCGCGGTCAGCCGGCGGCCGCCTCCACGTCCTTCTCCAACACGAAGTCCTCGGGATCCGGGGCCAGCGTCGCGCGCCAGTAGTCGACCAGGCCGAACGGCCAGTTCTGGGTCACCCGCCCGGCCTCGTTCTTGTACCAGCTGGTCACGTTGGGCGAGCCCCAGGCCATCAGCTTGTTGGCCTCGTCCACCCGCGCGTTAAACTCTTCGAACACCTCGCGCCTCGGCTCCAGCGCCTTCGCGCCGGTCTCGGCCAACAGCCTCAGGCAGCCGACGATGTAGCGGACCGCGCACTCGGAGAAGAAGATGATCGAGCCGTTGACCACGATGTTGGTGTTCGGCCCGTAGATCATGAACAGGTTGGGGAAGCCCGGCGCCGTCATGCCGAGGTAGGCGCGCGGATCGCCCGCCCAGGTCTCGTGCAGGTCGCGCCCGCCGCGCCCCTTCACCCGCATCGGCCACAGGAAACGGCTGGCGTGGAAGCCGGTGCCGTAGATCAGCACGTCCGCCTCGTGCACCGCCCCGTCCTGCGTCTTCAGGCCCTCGGGCACGATCTCGACGATCGGCTCGGTGACCAGAGAGACGTTGTCGCGCTTCAGCGCCGCCAGCCACACCCCGTTGTCCAGCAGCGCGCGCTTGCCGCCCACCGGATAGCTCGGGACGACCCTTTCCAGGAGGTCCGGCCGGTCCGAGACCTGGGCCGCCAGGGCCTGGGCGATCATCTCGCGGAACATGGCGTTGGCGGCGCTGACCGCGACGGGCGGGCCGTTCCAGGCCGGGTCCGCCTTCACCGCCGGCAGCAGGCCGTCGGTGACCATCCAGAACAGGAAGAAGCGGTACCACTTGTCGTAGTACGGCAGGTGCTCGAGCAGCCACTTGAAGCCCTCGGGCACGTCCTCGTGGTAGTGGGGCGTCGGGAGGCACCACGGCGGCGTGCGCTGGAACACTTCCAGCCGGCCGACCTTGGGCGCGATCTCGGGCACGAACTGGAAGGCGCTGGCCCCGGCGCCGATCACGGCCACCTTCTTGCCGGTCAGGTCCACGTCGTGGCGCCACTCCGCCGAGTGGAAGGCCACGCCCGCGAACCGCTCCCGGCCGGGAATGTCCGGGTAGCGCGGCCGGTTGAGCTGGCCGACGGCGCAGATCACCGACTGGGCCTCCAGGCTCACGTCGCGCCCGTCGGCGTCCACCGCCTTGACCCGCCAAAGGCCGCGGTCCTCGTCCCAGGCCAGCTCCTCGACGGTGGTGCGGAAGCGGATCTTGTCGCGAAGGCCGTAGCGGTCGGCGACGCCGCGGAAGTAGTCCAGCAGCACCGGCTGGGTGGAGAAGTGCTGCGGCCAGGCGTGGTTGGGCTCGAAGCTGTAGCTGTACATGTGGTTCGAGGAGTCCACCCGGCAGCCGGGATAGGTGTTCTCGAACCAGGTGCCGCCCACGTCGGGGTTCTTCTCCAGGATGGTGAACTCGACGCCGGCCTGCGACAGGCGGATGCCGGCCAGCAGGCCCGACATGCCGGCTCCGATGATCACAACCTTCAGCTTCTTGGCCGCGCTCTTCAGCGGCGGAGCGTCCCATTGAGGATCCTTGGTGCTGGTCCCGCTCAAGGCCAGCTCGTCCATCAGGAAATCCGCGTAACCCTCTGGAATCGCGGCCCCGGCCACGAAGTCCATCATCTGCCGGACCACCTCGGCCGGCGGCGGGGGCGGCATCTTGCGGTCACCCGCCAGCCAAGCCTCGAGCACCGGTTTCACGGCTGCGCGAATCTTCGCCTCCTCCTCGGCCGGCAGGCCGGTGTCGCCGCGCGAGAGGGGCGTGTAGGTCGGCTTCCATTCGGGCCGGAGCCAGGACGGATCGCCGGTCAGATGGACCATGCAGACGACCAGCGACGGCAGGTGGGCGGCCTGAAGGGCCTCGTCGAGCGTGGTCATGGCGTCTCTCCCCGCCAAGTTATCGTTGTTATGTCAATTGCGTCGGCCTGCCTGGACGGAAGTCAACCCTGCGCGTCGCGTATGCGGCGAAGAACGTCGGACGGCAGTACGCGCCCCGAGGCCTCCAGATTCTCGAGCAGGTGGGCCATCCGCGTCGCCCCGAACACCGCGCAGGAGACGTTCGGGTTGGCCAGCACGTAGGCGAGCGCCGCCTGCGGCCCGGTGATCCCCTCCAGCCCGTGCAGGAAGCCGAACCTCGCGCCCCTGGCGATGTCGGCCCGGTGGTTCTTCAGCGCCCGCAGCGCGTACCAGACGTCGCGCACGGACCCGAGGCGCAGCGCCTGGCGGCCGGTATGGCCCATGGCCAGCGCCATGCCCGCCAGCACCCCCTTCCCCGCCGCTGCGGCCCGCTCGATCAGCGGCTCCCGCTCCGGCCGCAGGACATTGTAGTCGACCATCACCACGTCGATCTGCGGCAGCGCCAGGGCGTGCTCGATCACCGCCGGGTCGAAGCTGTTGAGGCCGACGGCGCGGGCCAGGCCCCGGTCCTTGAAGCCCTGCAGCGTCGCCAGGAGTTCCGGCGTCAGCTCGCTCACGGCCGGCCCGTGAAGCTGCAGCAGCCCCACAGCCTCCAGACCCAGGTTTCGCAGGCTACGCGCCAGGCTCGCCTCCACCGCGGCCGGCGAAAAGTCGCGGGCGATGCGCCCGCCGCCGGCGTGATAGGTGCCGGCCTTGGTGGCTATCGTCAGGCCCGAGACGTCGTGGCCGGCCAGCGCCCGGCCCAGCCGCGGCTCGGCCTCGCCGTGCGAATAGCTGGCCCCGGTATCGAAGAAGGTGACGCCCCGGTCGATGGCGGCGTGGACGAGGGCGTGGGCCTCGTGCTCGGAAAAGGCCTTCATTCCCCACCAGCTCGCGCAGCCGAAGCCGAGCTCGGAGACCGTCAAGCCGGTGCGGCCGAGGGGGCGGTGTCGCATGCGTCAGGCGGCGGCGCGGCGGCGGGACATACCCTTCCTCTAGCCGCGCCGGCCCGGCCGG
>JAQVDF010000370.1 GCA_028698405.1 Phenylobacterium sp.
CCGATCTGACCTGTTCCACATGATGGCCCAGGGCGGGATCGACCGAGTGACCGATTTCGACGCCGCCGAGGGAGACCGTGTGACGGCGTCGGGCGCAAGCTTCACCGTCGCCCAGCAGGGGGCCGATACCGTGATACTCCTGGCCAGCGGCGACCAGATGATCCTCCTGAACGTCAGCGCCGCCAGCCTGCCGCCCGGATCGATCCTGGCGCTGTGAGCCGACGGCCCGGCGCCTTTCGATTTCCCCGCCGAAGGCTTACCTTGCGCGCGTCATGAGCCAGGACCCCAACCACCACCGCCCCTGGCGGGCGATCCACCGCCGCCCCACGCGCAAGATCCGAGTCGGCAGCGTCGAGGTGGGGGGCGATGCGCCGATCACCGTCCAGTCGATGACCAACACGCTCACGGCGGACGCGGCGGCGACCATCGACCAGATCCGGCAGCTGGAGGAGGCGGGCGCCGACATCGTCCGCGTCTCCTGCCCGGACGAGGACTCCACCGCCGCCTTCCGGCAGATCGCCAAGGCGGCCAAGGTCCCGCTGGTCGCCGACATCCATTTCCACTACCGGCGCGGCATCGAGGCGGCGCAGGCCGGCGCGGCCTGCCTGCGGATCAACCCCGGCAACATCGGCTCGCCCGACCGGGTGCGAGAAGTCATCCAGGCGGCCCGCGACCACGGCTGTTCGATGCGCATCGGCGTCAACGCCGGCTCGCTGGAACGGGAGCTTCTGGAACGCTACGGCGAGCCCTGCCCCGAGGCGATGGTCGAGAGCGCCCTGGCCCACGCCCGCATTCTGCAGGACCACGACTTCCACGAATTCAAGATCAGCGTGAAGGCCTCGGACGCGTTCATGACCGTGGCTGCCTACCAGATGCTGGCCGAGGCCATCGACTGCCCGCTGCACCTGGGGGTGACCGAGGCGGGGGCCACGCGCACCGGCACTGTGAAAAGCTCGATCGGCATCGGCTCGCTGCTGTGGGCCGGAATCGGCGACACCATCCGCGTCAGCCTGGCCGCCGACCCGGTGGAAGAGGTCAAGGTCGGCTTCGACATCCTCAAGTCGCTGGGCCTGCGCCACCGCGGCGTCAACATCATCGCCTGCCAGTCCTGCGCGCGGCAGGGGTTCAACGTCATCGAGACGGTGGCCGAACTGGAGAAGCGGCTGGCGCACATCTCCACGCCCATGAGCCTGTCGATCATCGGCTGCGTGGTGAACGGCCCGGGCGAGGCGCTGATGACCGACGTCGGCTTCACCGGCGGCGGCAAGGGCTCGGGCATGGTCTACTTGGCCGGCCGGCCCAACCACAAGCAGGACAACGCCGGCATGGTCGACCACATCGTCCAGCTGGTGGAGGCCAAGGCGGCGGAGATCGAGGCCGCCAGACAGGGCGAACTGGCCGCCGCGGAGTAGCGAAGGAGACGCCGCGTTAACCGCGTGGCGACGGCGGCTCCGTAGGCTGCGTACCCTGTTCCGGAGTACGCCCGCGTGAGCACCCTCGAAACCCCTGCCGACACTCGCCGGCTGGCCGTGCGTGTCGCCTCGCACCAGATCCTCGCCATCATCAGCGAAGTGGCCGGAGAGGTGGGGCTCGACATGATCGAGGCGCTGATCCACACCGGCGTCTGGACCGCCAACACCGAGCACCTGCTGGAGGGCAAGGGCGGCCGCTACGCCAAGCTGCGCGACCTGCCGCCCGACAGCCTGCGCCGGCCGATTTCCGACGCGGAGCTGATGGCGCGTCTGCGCCTGCCGCCGGACATCTTCGCGCCCTACGTGGAGCGGCTGATCGAGCGCGGCTACCTGGAGCGTGTGGGTGCAGGGCTCGTCGCCCCCTCCGCGGTGTTCACCCGGGCTGAGATGGTTCGCGCCCTGGAAGCCTGCCACGTCGGCGTCCTGGAGCTGACCCGGACCCTCGAACGGATCGGCCTGGACGCGGCGGCCTGAGCGACAATCGGCAACGCGCCCGGCGAAATCCGCAAAGTTGACGCCTGCGTCATGCTTGCGTCGTTCAAATAGCGCTGTTTAGTTGCTGCCTCCTACAACGGAGGATGTCCATGTCCGCGGACGGCAACTGGAAGATCACCATCAACACGCCCATGGGCGCCCAGGAGGTGAACGCCTCCATCACCACCTCTGGCGACACCTTCACCGGCACGACCAGCGGTCGCATGGGCGAGCAGAAGATCGAAGGCAAGGTGAACGGCGACACCCTGACCTGGAGCACCAACATCAGCCAGCCGATGCCGATGACCCTGGAATTCCAGGCGACGGTCAACGGCGACAACATGAGCGGCACCGTGCAGCTCGGCGCCTTCGGCTCGGCCCCAATTTCGGGCGTCCGCGTCTAAGACCAGGGGCAGGGTCCGGCGGCCTGCCGCCGGCCCTGCCTACCGCCGCCTCGGCGGCACGACGTCCGCGAAGTCGGGAAACGCCTTCCACTTCGGCTCCACCGGCGCCTCGCCGGCTTTCGGCGCGTAGAGGGACTCTTCGACGATCTCCATCCGCGGGATGTAGCGCGGGCAGTTGGGGAAGATGTCGACCGGCGTGACCTTCACCAGCAGCTGGGCCCCCGGCATCCCGGCCAGCAGCGGATCGTCCGCCACCACTTCGGCCCGGCCGTTCACCCGCAACCTGCCCTGCCGCTCGCCCATGGCGATGAACAGCAGCCCGACGTGCGGGTTGGCCCTGACATTCCCCAGGCTCTTGAACATCCCGTTGCCGTCGTAGTCGGGGAACACCAGCAGATCCGGCGAGACGACACGTGCGAAACCCGGCGGCCCACCCTTGAACGAGCAGTCGGGCCGGCCCTCGGCGTCCGCGGTGGCCAGGAAGAAAAAGCTCTGGGCGGCGACGAAGGCCGCGTCCGCATCGGCGAACCGCTCCCGACGCAGCTTCTCCTCCAGCCGGTCGGCCAGCGCGCGGCTGCCGAACTGGTCCTGAAGCTCGCGGTTTCCCTCGTGGTACATGTCGCATCCTAAGGCTGGTGTATGGCCATTCTAGCACTCGCGCCCCGCCCGCGCCCGCGGTTCCGCCGACCCGCATGCGTCTCAAGGGACGCTGTAAACCGGACGAAAACGGCGCTAGAGGAGCCTCCCCCGTTCGGACACGAAG
>JAQVDF010000371.1 GCA_028698405.1 Phenylobacterium sp.
CCCTTCCTGGCCCGCACCCGGCCCATACTGGAGGCCGTGGTCGCCCCTCTGGGTCCCGCCGCCACCTTCGAGATCCTGTTCGTCGACGACGGCTCCACCGACGCCACTCTGGAGCAGTTGCACGCCGCGCGTGTCGCCGACCCACGGGTGCGGATCGTCGTGCTGTCGCGCAACTTCGGCAAGGACGTCGCCCTGGCTGCGGGGCTGCAACACGCCGCCGGCGCGGCGGTGATCCCCATGGACGTGGACCTGCAAGATCCGCCCGAGGTGATCCCGCAGCTCGTGGAGCGCTGGCTGGCCGGCTTCGACGTGGTCAGCGCCCGCCGCGCCGACCGCTCCGCCGACAGCTGGCTGAAGCGCGCCACCGCGCGGGCCTTCTACCGGGTTTTTAACCGCATGGCCGAGCGCCCGATCCTGGCCGACGCCGGCGACTTCCGCCTGCTCAGCCGCGCCGTGGTGGACGAGCTCAACCGCTTTCCCGAGCGCGCCCGGTTCATGAAGGCGCTCTATGCCTGGGTCGGCTTCCGTCACTGCCACGTCGACTACGTCCGCGAGGATCGCCACAGCGGTCGCAGCAAGTGGCGCTACTGGCGGCTGTGGAACTTCGCCATCGACGGCATCACCAGTTCGACCACCGCGCCCCTGCGCATCTGGAGCTACCTCGGAGCGTTGGTCGCGCTCGCCGCCTTCGCCTACGCCGGCTTCCTGATCGTGCGGACCCTGGTGCTGGGCGTCGACGTACCGGGCTACGCCTCGTTGATGGTGATGGTGCTGATGCTGGGCGGGGTGAACCTGCTCTCTCTCGGGATCATCGGCGAATACCTCGGCCGCACCTACACCGAGGTGAAGGGCCGGCCCCTCTACATCGTCCGCAGCCTGCACGGCGTGGAACCCGCCGAGGCCGCGGCGCCGACCGCCGCCGAGCCGGCGGAGCGGCTGCGGCGCACGGCGTGACCGCCCTGGCCCCGGAGGCCGCCACGCCCGCCCGCGGCGCGGCCTGGCTGCCCGCGGCCACCTGGACGGCCGTGCTCGTCGTCTACGCCGTCCTGCTGTTCGCCCCGCAGGTGCTCAACGACGGCGACACCTACTGGCATCTGGCGGCCGGCGAATGGATGCTGGCGCATCGCCAGGTGCTGCACGCCGACCCCTTCTCCTACACCTTCGCCGGCAAGCCCTGGACGACCCACGAGTGGTTCAGCGAAATCCTGATGGCGCTGGCCTTCCGTGCCGGCGGATGGGGCGGGGTGATGGCGCTGACCGCTTCTGCCGCCGCTCTCGCCGCAGGGCTGATGGCCGGCTACCTGCGCCCCAGGCTTGGCCTGATCCCGCTGGCGCTCAGCCTGGCCCTGGGACTCGCCTGCCTCGCGCCCGGCCTGCTGGCCCGGCCCCATGTGCTGGCCTTCCCGGTGCTGGTCGCCTGGGCCGTGGGCCTGCTGAAGGCGCGCGACGCGGACCGCGCGCCCCATCCGGGCCTCCTGGCGCTGATGGTGCTGTGGGCCAACCTGCACGGCAGCTTCGTGCTGGGTCTGGCCTTGATCGGCCCCTTCGCGCTGGAGGCGCTGATCGCCGCCCGGGCGCGACCCTGGCCGGTGATCCGCGGCTGGGGCCTGTTCGGCCTCGGCGCGCTCGCCGCAGCCGCCGTCACCCCACACGGCCCCGCCGGCCTGCTGTTCCCCTTCCAGCTGATGGGCATGACCAGCGCGCCGACCATCGACGAGTGGCGGCCGCTGGATTTCTCGACCTTCCAGCCGTTGGAAGCCGGGCTGATCGCCCTGCTGCTGGTCGGCTTCTCGCGCGGGCTGAAAATCCCGCCGTTGCGTCTGCTGCTGCTCGTCGGCCTGCTGCACATGAGCCTGCAGCACAACCGCCACGCCATGGTGCTGGGCCTGCTCGCCCCGCTGCTGCTGGCCGACCCGCTGAGCCGGGTGACCAAGCCTCCGGAGCCCGCCGCTCCGCCCGCCAACCCCGCCGCAGCGGTCGTCCTGGCGCTGATGATCGGCCTGACCGTCGGCCGCATGGCGGCCCAACCGGTGCGCAGCGATGCGCTGACCACGCCGGCGACGGCGCTGGCCGCCGTGCCCGCCGATCTCGCCCGCCGGCCGGTGCTGAACGAGTACGGCTTCGGCGGCTACCTGATCTTCCAGGGTGTGCGGCCCTTCATCGACGGGCGCGCCGACATGTACGGCGACGCCTTCGTCCACGCTTACGACCGTACGGTATCGGGCGATCCCGCCGCTCTGACCCGGACGCTCGAAGAACACGGCGTCCGCTGGACCATCCTGCACCCGAACAATCGCGCCGTGCCGGTCCTGGACCGGCTGCCCGGCTGGCGGCGGCTGCACGCCGACGCCTACGGCGTGGTGCACGTGAAGGACGATCCCGCCGTGATGGCTTTGCGCGGCGCGCTCGACTGAGGCGGCTCAGGCCGGCCGGCGGGCGACCACCAGGATCGACAGGCCGAACGGCATCGCCCCCTGCGCCACCCAGGTCGCCTCCCAGCGGAAGACCCGGGTCAGCAGCCGGTTGAGCCAGCCCGGCGGCATCCGGTCGTCCTCGCCCTTCAGGCCCAGCCAGCGTTTCGCCGTGCGCGCGGCCACCGCCAGCGGAAACAGCAGGGTGTTGAAATAGCTGGCCTTGACCACCTTCAGCCCCGCCTGCCTGAACAGCGCCTCGAACTCGGCGCGGGTATAGCGGCGGCGGTGGTGGTGCAGTTCGTCGTGACGGCTCCACATCCAGCGGTAGGCGGGCACGGTGGCCACCAGGTAGCCGCCCGGGGCAACCAGTTCGGCCAGACGGCGGGTCGAGGCGGCGTCCTCCTCCACGTGCTCGAGTACGTCGAAGCTGCATACCGCGTCGAACGCGCGGTCCTGGTACGGCAGGCCGTCGGGCAACCGCCCGTCGGCGACCGTAACGCCCAGCCTGGCGGCGACGTAGTCCCGGGACTCCGCATCCGGCTCCAGCGCCTCGACGGCGCCGAAGCGGCGCAGCAGGGGCAGGTTGCCGCCGACGCCGCATCCCACCTCCAGGATCTTCGCGTCCCTGGACAGCTCCAGTCCGCCGATCACGCGGCCGAGCAACTCCCGGCGGCCGACGAACCACCAGTGCGCCTGCTC
>JAQVDF010000372.1 GCA_028698405.1 Phenylobacterium sp.
GCGGCTGTAGGCCGAGGCGTTGCGGTTCGCCGCCTGCTCCATGGCGGTGAGGATCTGGCTGGCGAGCTTGCCGCCGCCGATGGCGTCGAAGGCCAGGGTCGCGCCGGTCTCGGCCACCGCTTCCACCAGGTCGGCGGCGAAGGTGGGCGAGCTCTGGTCGACCACGTATTTGGCGCCGATGCCGCGCAGCAGCTCGGCCTGCTCGGGCCGGCGGACGATGTTCACCAGGTCGACCCCCTCGGCGAGGCAGATCTTGTTGAGCATCTGGCCGAGGTTGGAGGCGGCGGCGGTGTGGACCAGCGCCTTGTGGCCCTCCATCCGCATGGTCTCGACCATGGCCAGCGCAGTCAGCGGGTTGACGAAGGCCGAGGCGCCCTGAGCGGGCGTGACGCCTTCCGGCAGCACCAGGCACTCGGCGACCTTGGCCAAGCGGTACTGGGCGTACATCGAACCGCCGAGCGCGGCGACGGTCTTGCCGAGGAGGTGCTGGGCCTGGTGGCCGGAGGCGATCACGACGCCCGCGCCCTCGTTGCCGACCGGCATGGATTGGTCGACCCGCGCGGCCACCGCGCGCATGAAGCGCTCCGGCACCTGGGCGGTGATCACCGGGCGCTCGGCGGCGCCGCCGGCTTGGGCGGTGGACAGGTCGGCCGGACCGATCAGCAGGCCGAGGTCGGACGGGTTGATGGGCGAGGCCTCGACGCGGATGACGACCTCGTCGGGGCCGGGCTGGGGCACGTCGACTTCGACGAGCGAGAGGGCGAGCTCCCCGCTCGACTTGATCAGCGAGTGCAGCTGCAGGCCCTTGCCCGGGTTCGCGTTGGTCACCGGCATTTCTCCCATGAACGGCGTTGGGTCGGCGCGCAAGGAAGCGCAGCCGGCGGCGGGTGGCAACAGCCGGCGCCGCCGTTGCTCCCGTGCGCGGGGCCGGTTAGCACTCGCATCAAAGGCCCCGCGCGGCCCGACCTTGAAGGAGGAACCATGGCCCGTCCCATGCGGCTGCGGCGCTCGCAGCTCTCGGCGCCCGGGGTTTCGGAGAAGATGATCGCCAAGGCGGCCGCCTCGGACGCGGACCACGTCTTCCTGGACCTGGAGGACGCGGTGGCGCCTTCGGCCAAGGCCGGCGCGCGCAAGACCATCGTCGAGGCGCTGAACAGCCTCGACTGGGGCCGCAAGACCCGCTGCGTGCGGATCAACGACGTCACCACGCCCTGGTGCCACGACGACGTCATCGAGGTGGTGGAGGGGGCCGGGGCCCGGCTCGACACCCTGATGCTGACCAAGGCCAACAGCGCCGGCGACGTGCGCTTTCTCGACCTGTTGCTGACCCAGCTGGAGGCGAAGCTCGGCCTGGAGCCCGGGCGGATCGGCATCGAGGTGCTGATCGAGGAGGCTCAGGGGTTGCAGCGAGTGGAGGAGATCGCCGCCGCCAGCCCCAGGCTCGAATGCCTGATCTTCGGCATGGGCGACTATTCCGCCAGCCAGCAGATGAAGCTGAAGGAGATCGGCAGCGGGGAGGGCTATCCGGGCGACGTCTTCCACTATGCGCGCTTCCGGGTGGCGATGGCGGCGCGGGCGGCGGGACTCGATCCCGTCGACGGGCCCTACGCCAACTTCCGCGACGAGGCCGGCTACCGGGCCGAGGCCGAGCGGGCGGTGATGTTGGGCATGGCCGGCAAGTGGGCCATCCACCCGGCCCAGATCGCCCCGGCGCTGGAGATCTTCTCGCCAACCGCCGAAGAGGTGGCGCGGGCGCGCAAGCTGAAGGCGGCCTACGAGGAGGCGCTGGCCCAGGGCGTCGGCTCGGTGAACGTCGACGGCACGATGGTCGATGCGGCCTCGATCCGGATCATCGAGAACACCGTGCGCCGCGCCGACCTGATCGGGATGTAGGCGATGAGCGCGGGGCCTCTGACGCCGGAGCGGACGATGATCCGCGACCTGGCCCGCGAGTTCGCGATGAACGAGGTGCTGCCGGTCGCCAACCGGCTGGACCCGGAGAAGGGCGACATCCCGCGCGAGCTGATCGAGAAGATGGGCGAGCTGGGCTTCTTCGGGATTCTGATCCCGGAGGAATACGGCGGCCTGGGTCTGGGCGCCTTCGAGTACTGCCTGGTGGCCGAGGAGTTGTCCCGCGCCTGGATGAGCGTCGCCAGCATCATCGCCCGGGGCAACAGCTTCTACACCTCGATCCCGGGAACCGGCGAGGCGCGCCGGCGCAAGATCGAGCTGATGGCCAAGGGCCGGTACCTGGGCGCGGTGGCGCTGTCGGAGCCGGGCGTCGGCTCGGACCTCTCGGGCGTGACCTGCCGGGCCCGGCGCGAGAGCGATACGTGGGTGGTCACCGGCAACAAGTACTGGTGCACCTTCGCCGACGGGGCCGACTACATCAGCGTGCTGTGCCGTGTCGACGATCCCGACGCGCCGGAGGGCGCCAAGGCGCCGACCATCGCCATCTCGGTGGAGAAGCCGCGGGGCGAGCTGCCGGAGGGCTGCTCCGGCGCCCCGATCCCCAAGATCGGCTATTTCGGCTGGCGGACCTGGGAGCTGCGCTTCGAGGGCACGCGCGCGCCGGTGCGCGTGCCGGGCGGCACGGTCGCCGACGAGATCGCCGCAGCGCAGGGCGCGGCCTTCGCGCTGGAGCTCGCGCGGGCGCACACGGCGGCCCGCTCGATCGGGCTGGCTCGCGGGGCGCTGGAAGACGCCATGGCCTACGCCCGCGAGCGGGTGCAGTTCGGCCAGCCGATCAGCGACTTCCAGGCGACCCGCTTCAAGATCGCCACCATGGCCACCGAGATCGAGGCGGCCCGCCAGCTGATGTACCATTGCTGCCAGCAGATCGACGCCGGCCGGCCGGTGCGGCTGGAGACCTCGATGGTCAAGCTGTTCGCGGCCGAGATGGCTGAACGGGTCACCTCCGAGGCGCTGCAGATCTTCGGCGGCGCCGGCTACACCACCCTGCACGCGGTCGAACGCTACTGGCGCGACGCGCGGCTGACCAAGATCTTCGAGGGCACAAGCGAGATCCAGCAGCGGATCATCGCCGACCAGCTGCTCGGCAAGCCCACCATCCGCGGGCCCAACTAGAGGCGGAACGAAGTCACGCGCCG
>JAQVDF010000373.1 GCA_028698405.1 Phenylobacterium sp.
CGGGCGTGCCGGTCGAAGGCGTGGCGCTGGACACCCAGGCTTCCGCCGCGCTCGGCCGTCGTCTGCAGGCCGAGGGCAAGACCATCCAGGGGGCGCTCGACAACCTGCTGCTGCGCGCGGGCGGGCCGGCGCTCGACGCCCGGGTCGACCAGCTGATCGCCCAGTGGGGCGGCGGGCCCTACATCTTCAACCTCGGCCACGGCGTGCTGCCCGACACCCCGATCGAGCACATCGAGCGCACCGTCCGCCGGGTGACCGGCCGATGAGCCGGCTCGCCGTCGTCCTGTTCAATCTGGGCGGTCCGGACGGGCCGCAGGCGGTGCGCCCCTTTCTGTTCAACCTGTTCCGGGATCCGGCGATCATCGGCGCGCCGGCGCCTGTCCGCTATCCGTTGGCTTCCTACCTCTCGCGCAGCCGCGAGAAGACCGCCAAGGCCAACTACGCCATCCTCGGCGGCGGCTCCCCGCTCCTGCCCGAAACCGAAGCCCAGGCGAAGGCACTGGGATCCGAGCTCGCGGTCCGCGCGCCCGACGTCGAGGCCAGGGTGTTCATCGCCATGCGGTACTGGAAGCCGCTGGCGGACGAGACGGCCAGAGAGGTCGCAGCCTTCGCTCCGGACGAGATCGTCCTGCTACCGCTCTATCCGCAGTACTCGACCACCACGACCGGCTCGTCCGTGAAGGACTGGACGCGGGCCTACCGCGGTCCGGGCCGCACCAGGGTGGTCTGCTGCTATCCGACCGCGCCGGGCCTCGTCGCCGCTCACGCACGGATGATCGAGCGGGCGCTTGAGGCGGCGGGCGGGGCCAGGAACCTGCGCCTGCTGTTTTCCGCCCACGGCCTGCCGAAGAAGGTGGTCGACGCCGGGGATCCCTACCAGGCGCAGGTGGAGGCGACGGTCCGCACCGTGCTGGCCGAGCTGGGCGGAGAGCTCGACCACCAGGTCTGCTACCAGAGCCGTGTGGGCCCGCTGGAGTGGCTGGGCCCCTCGACCGAGACCGCGATTCGCCAGGCGGCCGCCGACGGCAAGGGCGCGATGGTGATCCCCATCGCCTTCGTCTCCGAACACGTCGAGACGCTGGTCGAACTCGATCACGAATACGCCGCCCTGGCCCGGGACGTGGGGTGCACGCCCTACCTGCGGGTCCCGGCGCTGGGAACCGCGCCGGACTTCGTCGCAGGCCTCGCCGAAGCGACGCTCGAGGCCGTCGGAAGGGCAGGGGAGGGCGCGGCGCCGTTCGGACCTTGGCTTTGCCCGGCCGAGCATGGAAAGTGCGCCTGCCGAGGGAGGGCGGCATGACCGACTGGATCAACGCCAACTACGATCTGCTACGGGGGATCCATATCATTGCGGTGATCGCCTGGATGGCGGGTCTGCTCTACCTGCCCAGGCTGTTCGCCTACCACACGGGCGCTGCGCCGGGCTCGGAGATGGACCAGACCTTCCAGACGATGGAGGGCAAGCTCCTGCGGATGATCATGAGCCCGGCGATGGGCGTGGCCTGGATCCTCGGCCTGCTGCTGCTGTGGCGGCTCTACGCGATCGAGGGGCCCGGCCTGTTCGCCCAGCCGTGGATTCTCGCCAAGCTCGCCGGGGTGTTCTTCCTCAGCGGCTGGCACGGCTACCTGTCCAAGGCGCAGAAGGCCTTCGCCCGCGGCGAGAACACGAAGTCGAACAAGTTCTGGCGGGCCACGAACGAGCTGCCCTTCCTGGCCGCCATCGTCATGGTCCTGGCGGTGACGCTGGAGTTCGGCCGCTAGCGGACCCGCTGGCCGGGCCGACCGGCTGCGCTTGACGTGCGCGCCGGCCTGTGTTTCCGCTAGCGCACGCGTCGGAACACCCGGCGCGCCCCGCCTTATCCCCGCGCCGCGCGCTCCTTAGAAGAGCCGCCAGCGGCCGGCCCTCGAAATCGATACGGCGTGCTTCCGGTCTTCGGGAGTTGCGCGCCCCAACGAGTTATCCCAGCCGGCGCCCGCCCCGCGCGGGCCCTTGCGAGTCCGTAACCCATGCAAGACGAAACCCCCCACGAAGTCCTCGACCCGACCGTGGCCGAAGAGCTCGAGACCGAGGCGGTCGAACACGACGCCGCCGAGGAGACCTCGGACGTCTCCGCCGCCATCAAGGCGATGGGCCTCACCAGCATGTCGCTGCAGGAGCTGAAGGAGAAGTCGCCCGCCGACCTGCTCTCCTTCGCCGAGACGCTGGAGATCGAGAACGCGAACTCCATGCGCAAGCAGGACATGATGTTCGCTATCCTCAAGACCCTCGCCGAGGAAGGCGTGGAGATCTCGGGGTCCGGCACCCTGGAAGTGCTGCAGGACGGCTTCGGCTTCCTGCGCAGCCCGGAGGCCAACTACCTGCCGGGCCCCGACGACATCTACGTGTCGCCCTCGCAGATCCGGAAGTTCGGCCTGCGCACCGGCGACACCGTGGTCGGCGGCATCCGCGCCCCGCGCGAGGGCGAGCGCTACTTCGCCCTGGTCAAGGTCGATCAGATCAACTTCGAGCCGCCGGAGAACGTCCGGCACAAGGTCCACTTCGACAACCTGACGCCGCTGTATCCCGAGGAGCGGCTGCGGATGGAGATCGACGACCCGACGCTGAAGGACCGTTCCGGCCGAGTGATCGACATCGTCGCCCCGCTCGGCAAGGGCCAGCGCTGCCTGATCACCGCCCCGCCGCGGGTCGGCAAGACGGTGATGCTGCAGAACATCGCCAAGTCGATCGAGACCAGCCACCCCGAGTGCTACCTCATCGTCCTGCTGATCGACGAGCGCCCGGAAGAAGTCACCGACATGCAGCGCACGGTGAAGGGCGAGGTCATCTCCTCGTCCTTCGACGAGCCGGCGACGCGGCACGTTCAGGTGGCCGAGATGGTCACCGAGAAGGCCAAGCGCCTGGTCGAGCACAAGCGCGATGTCGTCATCCTGCTGGACTCGGTGACCCGCCTCGGCCGCGCCTACAACACCGTGGTGCCGTCTTCGGGCAAGGTGCTGACCGGCGGCGTCGACGCCAACGCCCTGCAGCGGCCGAAGCGCTTCTTCGGCGCGGCCCGGAACATCGAGGAGGGCGGCTCGCTGACCATCATCGCCACCGCG
>JAQVDF010000374.1 GCA_028698405.1 Phenylobacterium sp.
TCGCTGCTGCCGGCGATGGCGGGCGACGTGGCCGCCCGGCTGCGCCGCAGGCGACGCCGGGCCACGGCCCAGGCCGTTGGCGCCGCCGACGCGCGCCGATAGGATGGCCGCGCCGCGCGCCCATGGCGCGCCGGCGCCCCTTCCAAGCCCGACCCGAGTTGCGCGCCCGCGCTACGATCAGGACAGCTCATGGATCCCAGGTTCGCCGAAGCCGAGGCGGCGCTGCAGGCCGGCCGCTACGAGGAGGCCGTGCGCCTGACCGAAGCGGCGCTGGAGGCCGACCCGAAGTCGCCGGCGAGGCTCTATCGCAACTTCGCCACGCTGCTGGTCCGCCGGCAGGACTACGCCCGCGCCGCCCATTGGGCCAAGGCAGGCGCCGAACAGCACCCGAAGGACGCCGATCTGCTGAACCTTCTGGGCGTCGCCCTGCGCCGCACCGCCCGCCCGAAGGAGGCGCTGGAGGTGCTGGAGACCGCCGCCCGCCTCTCGCCCAAGAACACCGCCATCCTGCACAACAAGGGCAACGTCCATAACGACCTGAAGGACGGTCCCGGCGCGGTGGAAGTGTTCACCCGGCTGGTCAGGGCCCAGCCCGCCAACGCCGAGCTGCAGCGGGCCCTGGGCCGCGGCTACCTGCACAGCGGCGACACCGCCAAGGCGGAGATGCGCTTTCGGCTCGCCGTGAAGCTGAAGCCCGACAACATCGACGGCTGGATGGACCTGTTGTCCCTGCTGACCGACGCCTACCGGATGGAGGAGGCTGCCGAGGCGCTGGACAAGGCCATCGCCGCCAACCCCGCCTCGGCGCAACTGCCGGAGGCCAAGGCGGTGCTGCTGCGCCGGGCCGGTCGCCGGCGCGACGCCGACGCCTATCTGACGGCGCTCGCCGAAGCGCAGCCCGACCAGGCCTGGATCCACTACCAGATCGGGCTGACCGTCGCCGACTACGACCGCGAGCGGGCCAACCGTCACCTGCGACGCGCCTTCGAGCTGGCGCCCGGCAACCTCGATTGCCGGCTGAGCCTCGCCGAGAGCCTCAACCGCTCCCGCTACGGCGACGAGTCGGCGCACATCGAGGAAGCCTACCAGGTGGTGAAAGGCGGTCTGGACCGGCCGATCACCAAACCGACGCATCTCAAGATCGCCAGCGAGGTGCTGATGCGGGTCGGCGCCCACGCCGAGCGCGACCGGCTGGCCGGCTTCGCCGAGGCCGGGCGCCGCTGGGCCGAGGCAGGCATGCACGCGCCGCTGCTGGCCCAGATGGCCCGGGTCGAGACCCCCGAGGACCGACGCGAGCTGATCGCCCAGCACCGCATCTGGGGCGACCTCGCCCAGGCCCAGGCGGCGCGCAAGCCGATCTCACGGCCCGGCCCGCGCTCGCCGGACGGCAAAATCCGCATCGGCTTCATGTCGTCCGACCTGCGCAACCACCCGGTCGCCTATTTCGCCCTGCCGCTGTTCGAGCACTACGACCGCAACAGGTTCGAGCTCTACTGCTACTCGTACAACCAGGGCGAGGAGGACCAGGTTCAGCGGCTCATCACCCGGTCGGTGCACGCCTTCCGCTGGTGGAAGGACGTCTCCGACCGCGAGGCGGCCCAGCGGATCGCCCAGGACCAGCTCGACATCCTCATCGAGCTGGGCGGCTCGACCCACATGAACAAGCTGGCGGTGATGGCCTTCAAGCCGGCGCAGCGGCAGGCGAGCTGGCTGGGCTATCCCCACTCCGCCGGGCCGAGCGCCATCGACCACATCATCCTCGACCCCCACCTGGTGCCGAAGGACCCGGCGCTGCTGATCGAGACACCTTTGACCATGCCCAAGACCTGGCTGGCGCTGGGGCGCACCTTCCGCGACGCCCACGACATCGCGCCCGACCTGGCCGAGGAGCGCAACGGCTTCATCACCTTCGGCACGGCCAACAACCCGCACAAGTACAACGAGCGGCTGATCCGCACCTGGGCGCGCGTGGTGCGCGCGGTGCCCGGCTCGAAGTTCGCCTTCATTCGGCCGGAGGGGAACGCGCCCAGCTTCCGCCAGCACATGGCGGACTATTTCGCCGCCGAGGGAGTCTCGGCCGACCGGCTGGTGTTCCACACCGTCCGCGGCGCCCACATGCCGTTCTACAACGAGGTCGACATCACCCTGGACCCCTTCCCGCTGACCGGCGGCACCTCGACCTGCGAGGCCTTGTGGATGGGCGCCCCGGTGGTCAACCTGCGCGGCGAGGCGCTGTTCGAGCGGCTGAGCTACTCGATCCTCAGCAACGTCGGCCTCGCCCACCACAGCGCCGACACCCTCGACGGCTACATCGACATCGCCGTGAAGCTCGCCGCCGACCGCGAACAGCGCCGCGAGCTGCGCCGCAACCTGCGCGACCGCATCAAACAGAGCCCCCTCGGTCAGCCCGAGGCCTTCGCCCGCGACTTCTACGAGATGATCGCCAGGGCGGTGGCCGGCCAGACGGCGCGCGCCGTGGCCTGACCGGCCCCGCGGGGGAGCGGCTCAGCCGGCCGGCGCCTGAGCCCCGCCGCCGTTCGCGCCCGTGATCGTCCGCCGCAGGATCAGCTTGTCGATGCGGCGCTCGTCCATGTCGACCACCTCGGCGTCGAACGCGCCCAGCAGCACATGCTCGCCTTCCACCGGGAAGCGGCCCAGACGCTCGAGGATCAGGCCGGCCAGCGTGTGGTAGCCCGAGCCGCCCTCGAAGGGTTCCTCGAGCCGGTCGCCGAGCTCGACCAGGTCGATGCGGGCGTCCACCAGCCAGCTGCCATCCTCCCGCTCGACGATGAGCTGTTCGGGGCTGTCGTGCTCTTCGGGGAAGTCGCCCGCGATCATCTCGAGGATGTCGATGGGCGTGATCACGCCTTCGAAGCCGCCGAACTCGTCGACCACGATGGCCAGATGGGTGGACGAGGACTGCAGCTGCGTCAGCGCCCGTAGCAGCGAGGTGGTCTCGGGCAGGAAGAGCGGCTCGTGCAGCAGCGTCTTCAGGTCCAGCGGGCCGCCGGCCAGCAGGGCGTCGGCGATGTCGCGCTTGTGGGCCACGCCGATGGCGTTGTCGAAGTCGTGCCCGGCCAGCACCACGAGATCGG